>NC_023003.1:900000-1118422 GCF_000513475.1 Candidatus Babela massiliensis | reverse complement strand
ATAAATACAACTATACCATAACTGCTTATAAATTATGTATAGCTAAATAACGTTTTATTAAATAAATCTATATCATTAAATGCATACCATCTAAATGTATTGATTTTTTGATTGATTAAATTTAACATATTTTTTTTACGAAATCTAAAAAACAGTTTAGAGCCTCCATTTAATTTACCATAATCTAAATGAATATCTTTAAAATTATACGTAAAAATTATCTTAATACCTTCAATTGGCTTTGACGTTCTTTCAAGCTTAATGTTATAATTATTATCCAATTTATTTAAAGAACTTAAAACTTTATCTGTATTATTACTTAATAACCCTAACGGAATAAAAAAAGTAATTTCTTTCATATTTTTATCTTTTAAAATCTGTTCTTTATAAAACATTAACGTAGCATTGCTATCAAATGAACATATTAATTCATCTGATAAGTTACTGCAATTATAAGAAATATCAATTAATTTATTAAGATTCTTAGAATAAACAAAAGAGCTAAACATAAATAAATAAAAGACAGATAAAATAAAATTCAACTTGTTCACAATAAACCTCCATATATTTTATAACAAATAAAATATACATTTTTTATTTTATAACTGTCAATATAAATTTAAGTTTATTTATCTTTAATTAAAAATACAGCAAAATAAAAAGAGCTTGAAAGATTATAATCTTTCAAGCTCTTTATTAGCTAGTTACTAATTTACTATTGTTTTTTTTGATGGTTTCCAACGTTTTAATAACTCTTTACAAAAAACTGCTTTAACATTATCTTTTGCTTTAGCAGTAGAATTATGTTCAAAAGCTGCTTTAGCTTTAGCTACACTAGCATCTAATATATTATTTCCATATATTCTGGAATCTATATTATTAATTGCTGGTATTAAATCTTTTTGGCATACCTTTTTTACTTCATTTTCATCCATAGATTCATAAAGCAAAGTTTCCAGCATAATAAAAAAATCTAATATAGCCTGCTGTAATTCTTCAGAAGATTCAAAATCAAATACTAAATTTCTCTTATTATTTTTATCTTGAAAACCGTTATTTATAGCTCTTTGAACTAATTTTTTCAATGGTTCTTGCTCAAACTCCAGCAACCATCTCAATAACTGTAAAAGTTCCAATGAAACAACAAATTGGTTATCATTATCAAATGGTCCTTGGTTCATAAGTCACCCCTTATCTTTGGTCACCTATTTGCATATCCTGATATATTTTTCTCAAATGTGCAACTCTCTTTTGTAAAGATGGATGCGTTGAAAAAAGTGCAGTAAAACCCTTGGGAAGAAAAGGATATACAATAAATAAATGACTAGTTGCTACTTGCATTCCATTATTTTCTTTAAGATGAGCATCTGCAATATGAGCATTAAGCTTTTCAAGCGCTGATGCTAACGCCAATGGATCATGAGAAAGTTCAGCTCCATGTTCATCTGCTAAATACTCTCTTGATCTTGATATAGCAAGTCTTACTAATGTAGCTGCTATAGGCATTAAAATAGAAACTAAGAATAAAGAAATAACACTCGGATTATTTCTTCTATCTCTATCGTTATTACTCATACTTGACCAAAAAGCCATTCTTTGAGCCATATTTGCTAAAAAGCCTATAGCTCCTGCTATAGTTGCTGCAATTGTTCCGATTAAAATATCTCTATTTTGTATATGAGAAATCTCATGAGCAAGTACACCCCTTAACTCTCTTTGATCCAATAAACCTAAAATACCACTTGTAACAGCAACTGAAGCGTTTTTAGGATCGCGACCTGTTGCAAAAGCATTAGCCATTGGAGTATCTACTAACCAAAGCTTAGGCATAGGTATATTTGCTTTATTGGCAATATCTTGTACCATATCATAAATAAAACCGTATCTAGACTTATCCAGTACTTTTGCTCTGTACATATTAAGCACTATTTTATCTGAATAAAAATAAGAAATGCCATTCATAAACAAAGCCATTATAAAAGAAGTGATAACACCCTGTGTTCCTCCAAAGAGACCTCCTATCAGCATTAACATTCCAGTTAAGGTAGCCAAAAATACAATTGTTTTTAATTGATTAAACCACATTATTTACTCCTTTATTAAAATATTTAGCAAATCTTTATTCTAAATTTTTTAAAACATTTTCAGGAGATAAAGCAACCTTTTTTCTCTTTTTTACTTCGCTAATTTTATTGGCAGCTTCTTTGATGATTTGTTTATGCATCTCGCTTTCGTCTGATAGCTCTTTTTGTAACTTTTTAAAAAGAGCATTCATATCAGTCTGCATCTTCTTAATTTGTTTTTGCAGCTTTAATATCATCTCAACTCCTGCAAGATTTATTCCTAATTTATGAGTAAGATAAATAACTTCTTCAAGTCGATCAACGTCTTCTTCGGAAAATAGACGTGTATTTCCTGAAGAACGCTTAGGATTAATCAAACCTTCTTTTTCATATAATCTAATAGTCTGTTGATGTACTGAAAACATCTTTGCAACAGCTGATATAGAAAAATATCCTTTTTTTCTTTTCATAAACTAAAAACTAAAATTTTGTAACTACCTTATATAATATTATACACCAAAAACAAAATAAATAATATCTATTTAAACATTAAATTTAACTAGAATTATATCTCCATCTTTAACTTGATAATCTTGTCCTTCAGTTCTAATCTTACCCATATCCTTTAATTTAGGTATTGAACCTAAAGCAAATAGATCTTGAACATTAAAAACATCAGCAAATATAAATCCACGCTCTAAATCTGAATGTATTTCACCAGAAGCTTTTCTTACAGTCATTCCACTAGTAATAGGCCATGCATGTATTTCTCTAGGACCACAAGTAAAAAAAGTAATTAACCCAAGATTTTGATATGTTCTTGATATAATTTCATCAAGACCACTTTTTTGCATACCAAAAAGAGCTTCCATTTCTTTTCTGTCATCTTCATTCAGAACAGATAAATCATATTCAAGTTTGGCAGAAATAGGAATAACTATATCTTTGCCAAAACGTTTTACAAGATTTTGATAATGAATATTGTTTTCATACGCATTATCTTGGATATCGTTTTCAGACAAATTAGCAACAACTAAAAATTTTTTAGCGCACAAAAGTGGTATAGTTTCAACATCACTACTATTGATAAGCTGGTGTACTGCATTCAAATCAAAATTGTCAAGAGCTTTTGATATATTATCAAGTAATTCTGCTTCTAAATTTAGCTCCTTAGTTTTCTTAACGTCATTTTTACTTGCTTTTAAAAGATGAGCAAATTTTTCTTTCCTTTTACTGATAGACTCAATATCTTTTAATATAAGCTCTGTAGAAATAACATCAAAATCAGAAAGAGGATCTACACTTTCAGTCCGAGTTGATAAAATATTAGCATCATCAAAACATCTTAAAACGTGTATAATTAAATTCACTTCACGAATATTTCCTAAAAATTGATTCCCCAACCCTTCGCCAGACGCAGCCCCTTTTACAAGACCTGCAATATCAACAAATTGTACTGTTGAAGGTATTATTTTTTCAGAATTATAGATTTCTCTGAGTTTTTCTAATCGACTATCAGGCACAACGGTACACGCCACATGAGGATCGATGGTACAAAAAGGATAATTCTCTGCAGGCACTGAAGATTTAGTCAATGCGTTAAATAAGGTAGATTTTCCTACGTTAGGTAAGCCCACTAGACCGGCACTTATACTCATATTTATTTTCCTAAATTTTTATTAATTTAAATGCTTAATGTTGTAATAAAATTTATTAAAGCTCATGAAAAACAACAACATAAGCATTTTTAAACGACAATTAGTTAGATTTTTAAATTTTACTTATATATATAACAAATAATAAAATTATAATAATATAATATCAGAAAAATCAGGGAATGAAATATCAATTTAAGAAAAAAAGCCTACTGATTAACTTAATTTTATAAAAAACTAAACCCATATTGATCATCTTTTATCTTACAAAAGTTAAGATCAGTGCTGCCTTTAATAAAAGTTGAAAAGATACAACACTTACTAAATCATTCTATTATCACAAATTACTATATTTTAATAAATATTACAGCAAGTAATATTATAGACATAGTATTGCAAATATGAAATAATATTATGTATAATTAAGATAAAATTAAAGGGAGTTATTAAAGATGAAAATTTTAAATTTTAAAAAAGTTAGTACTGTCTTACTTTTAATAAACTTTACAATAAATTCTATGGAATCACCAGAATCAAACGAAAAAGATGTTTTAAAGAAAACTGCTGAAGTTAACATATCATCTAATGAAGATAAGTCTTCAATAACTAATATAATAAATGAATTAATAGAACGACTCTATCCAAATAGTAAAAATTATTTAAATTTTGATTTATTTTATAATTTAGATCCTCAGAGACAAAATATAATAGTAGATAAACTAATCAATTATGAGGCAGGCCTCACAGATAATGAAACTATAAAATTAAATCGACAACTTCTTAGGCATATTGTAAAATTATCTAAAAATTATGATTTTAATTCTCAATTATATAACAAATTATATAAAATTAATAAAAATCTACCTAAAGATCACATAATAACACAAAGTATAATTGAGAGTTTTCTAACGAATTTGGAAGATACTGTGCCCAATTTTTTTGAGGAAGATATAATTGAATTCACAACATATATACTACAAATAACAAATGATATAGTAAATAGCAAATTAAAAAATCCTAAAGAAAAATCTCCTAAAGAAAAAAGAGTAGAAAAACGAATAATTGATAAAATAAGAGAATTTATAAATCCTCAAGAGGAGAAGTCCTCAATTGAAGCATCTCTTGATGAAAAATTTAACATAATAAAAAATCTAATTTTAGCTTATCATAGTAAATTTGGCACTATTTTTATAAATAAAGCATTTAAAGGCATAGATAAAGAAATATTTCAAAAACGTAATTTAGCTAAAATAGACCAAATATTTTTTAGAGGAATCTTAAACGAAGCTAAAAAAATTATACCTCAAAATTAATTTTTATAAAGGAAAATAAGTAATGAAAAAACATACTATTTTAAATATAATTCTATTCTTTGCATTTTATAAATTGAACGCAATGAATAACACTCAAATTTATAACCCTAATAGCCTGAAAGAAAAAGCAGCTATAAGTATGGCAGGTCAAATTGTTAAGAATTACGATAAATTTGAAGATATACAAAAGTATATTTCCGAAAAAAATATTGCTACAGATTTAATTGAACCGATCTATTGTGCAATTAATGTTAATTTAGGAAAAAGTGATATATTCATTAAAGAGCTAAGATCAAGGGTTTATAAGACTAACAAAAATTATTTAAATTTTGATTTGTTTTATAATCTGTGTCCTCAAGCTCAAAATATAATAGAAGAGACACTTTTAGGACTTACTAAAGAAGCAGAATCATTAAATAGTACTGATAGTGCATTAAATAGGCAACTTCTTAGAGATATAATTAAGGAATCTAAAAATAAAAGTTTTGATGAAACATTATACGCAAAATTACAGAGTATTAAAAATAGTTTACCTAAAAATGATCCTAAAGAATTTAATATAAATAGCTTTATAAAAAACCTAGATGATAAATATAATGATCCAAAAATCTTCGATCAAAATGCAAATAATAAGCTGACCGATTTAAAAAATAAAATAATAGAGCTCATTAATGGAATATTGAATAAATACAGAAGTAAGACAGATATTGACAAAGAAATTCAAAATCAAACTGAAAACATTAACAACATAGTTAATCCTTATTATAAAAAATTCGGCTTAATAATTTTATTTAAAGCCTTTCAAGAAACAGAAAAAGAAATAAATTCTACTAACTTTAATGTTCAAGCAAAAAATTATATTTTGAATGCTATAAAGAAATTATATATTCCAAAAAAATAAACAAATAAAAAAGAGATATTTAAAAATATCTCTTTTTTATTGTTACTCGTTATGATATCACTCTCTACCTAAAGAGAGAGTTGATCCCATTCGTAGAATATCTCTGGAGATAAACTTAATTCATCGTAACATTTTAATAGAACCGTCCTAGCCATAGTTAAAGTTTCTTTCTTAATCAAAATTTCTGTTTCACTATCATTGTCTTTAATATAATTTTCAAGATTTATATTAAGTTTAATTAGAGTTTTCACTATCTCTTTATACCCACTTTGAGTAGCATATATTAAAGTAGCATTACCACAATTTCCATACTTATTGGATATTTTAATATCAGCACCTGAAATTATTAATCTAACAGCTTCTTTTAGATCTGCTTGAGAAATTTGTTGAGAAGAATTAGATGTTGCCTCTAGTTTTTCTAATATCTTAACTAAACCTAAATTAAGCTCCTCTTGATTAAGTTTATTTTGTGATCTGATCATATCCCGAAGATATTCAAATCTTTCTTTTTTGACCTTATTTAAAGATTCTAAACTTTTAATATATTCTTGAATTACTGAATTGAACTTTTTACATACACAACGTATATTCATCAATTCTTGCTGCCAATCTTTCTCAAAACTATCTTGATAAAGAGCAAATATGTCACTATAACTGTTAACAAATCCTCGTAGACTCTCTTGAAAAAATAGAACAATTAACTCTTTATCAAAATTTTCTATAGCTGACTTTTCTTCCGCTCTTTGATCAACATCTTTTTTAAGCTTTTGATCAGCAATAATAATAGCATTAATTAATAAAGAATTTATATTAAAATAAATCTCTTTTTGATCTTTATCAGACAAATTATGAATTTTAGCTACAGCGATCTCTTGGGCAGTTTGACCTAAATTATTTTTAATATCTAAATCAGCATTATTTTTAATCAAAATTTTAACTATACTTTCATAACCTTTATAAACAGATAATAATAAAACAGTATTTCCTTCTCTATTTCTTAGGTTAATATCTGCTCCTTGGTCTATTAATTCAATAGCAACTTTTAAATTTTCTTTAGAGATTAGTTCTGGTGATTTATCTAAAATATGAAATAAAGTTAAATTAAGTTCATTTTTAAATAAATAAGAATCAGCCTTCTGATCTAGAACCATGCAATATATTGCTGTAAACATATTTACCGTTAAAAAGCTTAGTAAGCAAACCTTGTATTTCATTATGCCTTTCGATATAAATTTATAATTTTAATAATTTGGTCAAAATATTTATAGTTAGCTATTTTACTAAATCAACAGGCTCATTAAGCAAATTTCTAAAATAACTAGACTTTTCTTTTAGCTCTGAGATTTGATAAAATCTTATGTCTTTTTCATAGATTAAAGAAAAATCTAATATGCCTACCGCGTCTTTTAACGTCTTAAGTCTATGAGCAATAACTAAAGTTAAAGATTCTTGTGCTAACTTATTAATCATATTTGTAATCGCTAATTCACTAACTTCATCTAAGCTACTTGTAGGTTCATCTATCAAGATTAATAATGGCTTATAATATTGAGCTCTTAAGTATAAACTCGCAAAATTTAATCTTTGCCTTTGACCACCAGAGAGAGTTAAGCCACCTTCGCCCACTTGAGTAATTAAACCTTCTTTTTCTTCAAATATCGACCAAATACCAACTTCTTTTAATATATGAATTATATAATCATCTGTATATACTTCTTCAGGTAATCCCAAAATAAGATTTTTCTTAAGAGTACCACTCAAACCACTTGCCGCTTGTCCTTGTATTGCGATTAAGTTCTGTCTTGCCTGATCATCAATATCATAAATAGATATACCATTTACAGTAATAGTACTAGCAACAGGTTTAAGTTGTCCTCCTAAAATAGAAATTAGAGTTGTCTTACCCATTCCAGAAGGACCAATAATACCATAAAGTTTATCTTTTTGGTTTTTATCTACTTCTAAAAACAGATTATGATTTTCAAATATCGTAACTTTGTTATTATAATCAAAATGTAAATTCTTAACTTCTAATTTAATTGTACTTAATGATTTTGCTTGATCTAATTCTGACTTAATATCGGTCTTAGGAAAAAATTCAGAAGTTAAAACTGGATAAGTCTGTTGACCAAAATTATTGATAAAAGAAAATAGATCTTTTATTTGAATAATAGCTTTTGATAATTTACCTATACGTCTACCTATTCTTATAACTTCAGAAGTTCCTCTTAAGTAAGTAATCATCAAAGTTAATCCAATTGTTTTTGATAATATTCCTAATTTTATACTTTTTAAAATATAAACCCCTAAAAATCCTATACTTGCTAAATATAGCATTCTAGTAAAAGAAATAATAGCAGCTATAGCCAACCATGAACTTCCTACCTTATACATAAGTGAATGTATAGCATGTTTAGCTTTTTGAGCAATCGAATTACTTGCAAAATAAGCTCTAATTAATTGAACTTGATTTAAACTTTCTACACTGATTACTTTAACTTTATCATCTGCTTTTATTAAATTATTTTCAAACGCAATTGCATAAAACAGTACCATTAATATATTAATCAGTGATATAAGTAATAAAAGTAAAAAAGCAGACATACCTAATTTATAACTTATAAAAAAGAAAGATATAACAACGGTGGTAATATTAATAATTGTAGGGGCTAAATCATAAAAAATTATATCAAAGAGATCTTCATAAGCACGGCCTGCTCTTGAAATTTTTGCAAATATTTTACCACTTTCTTTTTTAGTATGAAATACAGGATCTACAGTTAAAAAGAACCGAAAAGCATTATATTGTATACTATTAGTACATTGTATTTCTAAAATAGATGCATAATAAAAAGCAATAAATTCTAGCAATATCGAAATTGCCCAAGATATCAGAAAAACAAAAAAATAAAAAATATCTGCTTGTTCTATAACCCATCCTATAATCATAGCAAATAAAGTATTAAAAATATTTACACACATACTAATTGCTAAAACTATAACTAAATAATACTTTTGATAAAAAACTATTTTAGTCCATTTGTCTCTGAAATCTATGGGTAAAATCTTGGTCTTATTTTTGAGATTAATAAATGAAAGCCAAAATTCATAATACTTTTCTGTTAAACTTTTAAAAATTTTATGCATAAATATACCTCTGAATAACTATTGATCTTTGGAGTCCATTGAATATGATAAATATATTAAGATTAATACGCTGAATTAGCGCTTATTTTTAAAATCTTAAAGTGCTGCAAGAGCATTACAGAATTATAACTTAATTGATATTTAAATCTAGTCCGTTATATAATATTATCAAATACTTCAATTATATGTAAATAACTTAATATTAATTAAGATACTGAAATGGAAAAATTTATGAAATTTTTAAAAACCTTAACATATTCTTGGCTAGATAGCTTAAAAACATTTTTGCCAGAAAATTTAAAAACAAATTTACTCTTAACACTAAATGCTATAAAAGATATAATCAAGCATGTAAGTTACAGATTAATCATACCGCCAATTTGCTTAATTATCTTAGTATATTTTCGAAATAATTATTTTAGTACAGCTTCGTTAATAATAAGTGCTATTCTATTGGCAGATATATTAATTTATGCAAGACCATCTATAGATTTTAAAAACTCTAGTTACTATTTAAAAACGCATTACAAAACCTTTCCATTTGTATTAACAACTAGTCTGATATATTTATTAAGCTCAAAATTTTGGGATAACTCTATTTTTAAAATTATAAATAGTTTTAATAAAAATGTTCTATTGATAAACAATTTATTTGTAAACTCATACTTTAACCCAGCTATTTATATGATTTCTCCTCTTTTAGTGTTTTTTGTGCTTTTTCTTATGGACTCAAAAAAAGAATTAAAATCATATTTTAGCTCTGTCTATAGAGCATTTAAGATGTTTATTTATAATTATCCTTTCTGTTTTATTGCTTATAATATATTTAAAGTAACAAATATAGCTATTGAAAAAACACTCTATTACTTATTACCTCAAACAGCCGCTTCGTTAATCTTTTATTTAATATTATTTTTAATTACTATTCCATTTTACTTAATTTTTATGACTAATTTTTATGTAAATCAAATTCACACTAAATTTAACATTTACTATACAGAATAGTATCTACTAATTACTAAACAGTTACATTTATTTTAAATTAAGCATCATTAAACTATTTGACAATTTTAATTTCAATTGTATAATAAACTTTATATATCACAATAATAAGCATATTAAAACGAAAGATTTAAAATGAAAATTATAATAAAATTATTGAGCATATTATTAATGCTTAATATCGCTAGCAGCATCATCGGAATGCACAAAGAAGAATCTATATGGAACATAATTCCAGCAGAGATTCAGACTAAAGTTTTAGATATCGCCATTAAGGAAACTATTAAAGAAAACTATTCTATATTTTATGCTTATAATGACCTTTCTAATCTTATGAAATCAATTTCATTAGTTAGTAACAATTTCAGAGGGGCTTTATATAATGCTAAAAAAAATAATAAAAGAAACTTAACAAGAATAAAAAGCACTTTCCCTTTTAGCGGTTTACCCAAAAGCATGAAATTATCAATATTAAAAAAAGTAGTTGATAATTTTTTTGTTGAATTAAAGCAAAATAAAATCACAGTAAATGAAATCAATGAAAATATCCTTCAGATACTTCAGAATATTTTATGCAAGTATGATGAAGACATTCAAGAATTAACAATAAAACTTGCTCAATATCTTATAACTAAATGTCAAAATCATAATATGATAGTAGCAATATGCATACTTGATACAAATACATAGATATCGAATGAAAAAATTAATTATAATTATAAGTATATCAATATTATCAATTTTGAATTCTAATTTCTCTTATTCTATGCAAAAAGAACTAAAAGAATTTGAACTGCCAGATGAAATATTATTAAAAATAGTAACAGATACTCTAGAGGATATAATATCAAAAAACAAACACAACATATTTTTAACATTTTGTAAAATATCTAAGTTTGTCAATAATATACATATAGTAAATAAACAATATAATAGGATATCGCAAGATATTAAAAAACTAGCAGAAAAATATAAATCTCCTGATCATTTAAAAAAACATTTTGCTTTTGAAGAAAGTCAATTATCTAAAGAAGAACTAAATAAAAAATTAGAAAAACACTTAGAATTAGGAAAAGATCATAATCTTTATCAAAATCAAGCAATTAGATATGTCATAGCAGGAGCTAATCCCAATTTAGAAATTGAAAGTTTTGGACAAGTAAAGAGTGCTTTAACATTATCAGCAGAATATGGATACCTTAATTTAGTAAAAGTACTCCTCAAATACAATGCCAACGTTAGCTATCCAAACGAGTGGCATCTAGAAACTGCTCTAATTATTGCTGTAAAAAATAAAAATCTAAGACTAATAAAGATACTTCTTCCATATAACATTAGTCTGAAATCTACAGAAGAGATAAACACTGCCTTAAAAGAAGCATTAGAGGATAACTCTACCGAAATAGTTAAATTATTGCTAAAGGATATTGATAATCTTGATTCAATTCGTTATTATTTCAATAATTTTACTCCATTGATGTATGCTATTGATAAAAACAATATAGAAATAACTAAGATTATTTTGGAAAAATATCCTAATGTTGAACTTCAAGATATAGATGGTAATACTGCTTTAATTTTGGCAGTAAAAAATGATAATCTAGAAATAATCAAATTGATTTTAAAACATTATCCTAATATTAATACTCAAAATAAATTTGGTTACACAGCTTTAATGTATGCTATTGAAAATAATAATGAAGAAGTTATTAAATATCTCATGGAACGCAATCCTGATTTAACTTTAATTAATCAAAACCAAAACAATATTACACATATAGCATATCGCTATAAAAATCAAAACATAATAGATATAATAAATAAGAAAACCGAACAAGATAATTTAGAAATAGAATCTCTTGATATAGTTTAATAAATTAAAGAATATAACAAAACGTAACTTAATCTCCAAGATTAAAATGGAAGTTTTCTATCATTCAATTAAAAAACTTAAAGAAACCTCAAAAACTAAACAAGTTTTAGGTAAAGTTATAGTAAGTATCTATAAGCTTTTTATTACCAAAAAACTTAATTAATAGAAGAAAATTTGAACAAATTAAACAATCTAGTCATAAAAAAAATCAAAGAAATAATAGATTGAAAAGTTTTTAGTGAGAAAGCATAAGTCCCTATTATAACTAGTACAATAGGGACTTAGCAAATAGAAGATTAAAGCAATATTCTATTTCTGGTATTTTCTCATCAAGCTTACGTTAAATATTGGAATTAGCATTATATAATTTTTGTCGAACATCGAGCATTAATTCTAGAAGAAGGTCATTTTGTTGTTGTTCTTCTTCTAATAGTTCTGATTCATAATGAACTGTCTTAAGAAATCTTAAAATCGTATTTTTAGTAGATAAATCTAAATTTGGCCATTGATCATAAAATTTTTTTAGAATTTGCTCTATTTTCTCTTTATTATCTATCGAATAGTAAAGATAAAGTAAGGAGATATAATCTTGAATAAATCTGAATCTATTACTTTTACACTCTAAGGCATTTTCTTTTAATTTTACTACATTTTGCAATCTTTCTTTTTCATATGAAGTTAATAATTCCCGACTTTCTATTATAAAGTATGGAAAACAATCAAATATATCCAAACAATTATCAAAATCTAATACTTGTCTTACTTTGGCAAAATCAATTTTATTAGATTTATAAGAATCTAATAAAATTGACATCATACAGTACAATATATTACTTTTATCAACCTTATCATTATTAATAGTACTTCTTAATAAATTAATAGCTTCCTCATTAGCATGGTTGTAAATATAAGCCAACTGCAATATATATCTAGCCTCCAAATCATTTTCATTTAAATCTATTATGTTCTTATAACGCTCTATTAAATCTTCTAACTCTTTTTTAAAAAATTCTGGACCTGCCGTCAAAGCAAGAGATAAGATCATAAAACAAGGATCCTGCTTAAATAATATTTGATTACATGATACAGAGTTTTTTAAGAAATCTGATTCTTCTTGAGATAAACAACCATCTATTCTATCCAATACACTTAAAGCTTTTGTTATAGTTTCAAGAGAATGAAAGTCAACTATACTTAAAAATAAAGCTTTAAGCCTTTCTGGCATTCTTCTTGACTCTATTTCGTTTATCTTTATTAAGTATTCTTCTAAATCCTGAGTAATTTCAAACCCAGAATCAATCGGTATATCATTATCAATAATATAACGCGCACATCTTTCAACTAAAGTCATAGAATTAGCAATATGTCTTTTTTCTACTTTATCATTGGACATAGAAAAAGATAATTTAGCAAAGAATACTATAGAAATTAACAAAAAATTCAGTATTTTGTTTTTTTGAATTTTATATATCATTATAACCTCGAATATTAAATTGACAAATATTATTATACAATTTAATAATAATATAACTTCTTTAAAGCGTCAAACGCCGCTAATTACAAAAATGAATTTAAGTCATAGGAGGCACAATATAAACAGCAATAGCAAGAAATGATTCAGAAGCCTTATCAACATTATTAATTTAATAATTATATTGAATTCGCGCTAAATATTATCTCTTGATATTTAATTTCCCTATAATATAGTTTAGCAATAAAATTAAAATTTAATGGAAAGCCAATAATTTATGCAAATACTTATTATTCTGAGAACCTTATTATCTTATTTTTTAGGATTAATCACAGCAGCAATTTTTTTGCCTATTGCTATAATAATATTAATTTTACCTGAAAAAATACGTCCTACAAAACTATTCTTCTTCTTATTATATTTATTTTATGAAGCAATTTTACGTTGTTTTTTAATGCCTATAAAAATCATTGGAAAAGAAAACTTATTAAAAAACAAAGCCGTTATATTCGTTGCTAATCATCAATCAGCTTTAGATATACCTCTTGTAGGAATATTAAGCCAAGGACAACCTCACTTATGGTTGGTGCTTGAATACTATCAAAACAAATTGATATTAGGATTCTTTATCAAAAAACTATTTATAGCCGTTAATCAACAAAGCAAATTACAAAGTGCCAAATCTTTAATAAAAGCAATAAGAAAATTACTTGACTCCCCTCAAAATCTTGTTATATTTCCAGAAGGTGGAAGATTTACAGACGGTAAAATACATAGATTCTTTGAAGGCTTTGCAGTTATTACTCAAAAAACTAACTATCCTGTAATACCAGTATATTTAGTCAATAATGCAAAAATTTATCCTCCTTTTAGTTTTTTAATGTATTATCATGAAATTAAAGCAATAGTAGGAAAGCCTATGTTCATGGAATCTAATGAAACTCCTAAAGATTTTACCAAAAGAGTACATAATTGGTTTGAGGAACAATTAGAAGGTAAGTAAAAATGAATATCGAAATATTATATCCATATATCTTATACACAGGAATACCAATAGTATTTTTATCAAGCATTTGGAGGTTGCTCTATCATAAAAAACCAGTATATATTTATACTGCTACAAAACCCATTCAAAATACAAATAATAAAAAATGGCATGAAATAATACTTTTTTTACTAAGATTATTCTCTTTATTAATTTTGGTAATAGGTGCATGCAGATTAAGAAAACCGGATACTAGATCTAAAGTACCGGTTAATGGAATAGATATAATGCTAGCAATGGATGTTTCAGGTAGTATGACCAATCTATATGAAAATAACTCAAAAACTAGATTTGATGTTGCCAAAGAAGAAGCCATTAAATTTATCGAAAAAAGAGAAAATGACTCAATAGGACTAGTATTATTTGCAAATGTAGCAGTTTCAAGATGTCCTTTGACTCAAGATAAAAAATTTTTAAAAAATATAATTCTTGATACAGCTATAGGACAAATAAATTTTGAAGGAACTGTTCTTTCAAAAGGTCTTTTGACTGCAATCAACAGATTAAAATACTCTAATGCAAAAAGCAAAATTATTATCTTATTAACCGATGGAGACCCTACCTCAAATGACGAAAGACCAGAAAAAGCAATCGAACTTGCAAGAAAACTAGGAATCAAAATATACACAATAGGTATTGGTGATGATAAGCCTTTTGATATCTTTACTTTCTTTGGTCACAGAATAACTCCACCAATCAATACTAGACTTTTAAACAATATAGCTTCAAATACAGGAGGAAGTTCTTTTTTAGCAAAAGAACCTAAAGAACTGGAAAATATCTATAATGAGATAGATCAATTGGAAAAAACAGAATATCAAACCCCTATTTATTCTAAATATTTTGAGTACTTTATGTTGCTATTATGGATTACATTTGCTTTAATAGGTTTAGAAATTTTACTATCAACTTTAGTTTGGCCTTCTCTTAATTAATATTAATCTTATAGAGGTAAAACATGATAAATATATTATGGTCAGAGACAAATAACTTAAAATTAGTTCTGCCTTTATTTATCTTTGGAACTATATTAATATCAAAACAAATGATTTGGATCAAAAATATAGCTAATATACTTGCTGGATCTAAATATATAAGAAAATTTCTTATTAACTTTTCCTTAAGCAAAAGGATAATTAAATCTATTTTATTAGGCTTAAGTATCCTAATGATTTCCGGAGCATTATTAAGACCACAATGGTCGGAAGCCAAAGATATCATAAAGCAAGAAGGTAGGGACCTTTTAGTTGCTCTTGATATTTCAAGAAGCATGTTAGCTCAAGATTGTAAACCCAACAGATTAGAATTTGCAAAAAACAAGATCAAAAATTTAATTAATAAGTTAGATTCTGAAAGAATTGGTTTAATAGTTTTTTCAGGAGAAGCTTTTTTTCAATGCCCTTTGACAAACGATATTTGTGCTATCTATAATTTTATAGATACGATAGATACAGAAACTATTTCTACAGGAACAACTGCTTTAGATGCTCCAATAAGAAAAGCTATAGAACTTTTTAGTAATATAGAAGGTAAAAAAAATAAATTACTTTTAATATTTACCGACGGAGAAGATTTCTCTCAAAATTTATCAGATTTAAAATTAAAATCGCAAGAAGTAGGCCTTAAGATATTCACAATAGGAATAGGAACACAAACAGGCGCTCCTATTCCTATATTTAACAATGGTAAAATAAAAGATTACCAAAGAGACAAGCAAAACCAAATAGTTATATCAAAATTAGAAGAAAATGTTCTACAAGATCTGTCAAAAGAAACTGGTGCACAATATATTAAATCTACAGATAATAATAAAGATATAGATTTAATAGTTCAAAAAATAGCTAAGTTTGAAAAAGAAAAATTTGAAGATAAATCGATAACTTCATTACAAGAAAAATATCATTATTTTGCTTTAGGTGGTTTTATATGTTTATTATTAGAATGGTTAATATAAGTATATTAATTAATATACTTATTCTATTAAATTTAACAAACAACTCAACATTTGCTATATCATTTGACACTTGGCGAGCGGCTAAAGCTTATAAAAACAACGATATAGATACTGCAAAAAACTTATATCAAAAGGCCATAGAAAAGTATCCTGAAGAATCTATTGCTTTATACAATCTAGGTAAAATTTTTTATAAAGAAGGTGATTATAAAAAAGCAGCCGGTCTATTTGAAAAAGCAGCACAAATTACATCAAAAAATCAAGAAAAAGAACAAGCATATTTTGATTTAGGTGAATCTAATTTTAAATTAAAAGATTATCAAAAAGCAATCTATGCTTATGAAAATGTGCTTAAAATTAATCCCAACAATGAAATTGCTAGAAAACGTCTTGAAGAAGCTAAAAAATTATTAGAACAAGAAAAGCAAGAACAAAATAACGATCAAAAGCAAGAGAATCAAGATAAGAATAACCAAGAACAAAACCAAGATAAAAAAGAAGACCAAGATAATCAGAAAAATAATTCAGAAGATCAAGGTACAAAAGATCAAAATAATAGTAATAGCAATAATAACGACGATAAACAAGATAAACAAGATAAACAAGATAAACAAGATAAACAAGATAAACAAGATAAACAAGATAAACAAGATAAACAAGATAAACAAGATAAACAAGATAAACAAGATAAACAAGATAAACAAGATAAACAAGATAAACAAGATAAACAAGATAAACAAGATAAACAAAAAAGCAATTTAGATAACAAAAAAAGTGATAATAAACCTCAAAATAAGAAAAGTAATAAGCAAAAAGAACAAGAAAAAGAAGGTGTAGAAAAAAGATCTAAAACTGAAAGTAATAATCAAAATGAAGAAAAAGCTTTAAATAAATTAGAATCTGCAGCACAAGAATTAGAAAAAAAACTAGATCAATGGCAAATAAATGAACTTAAGAAAATTGAAAATGATGATTCTGAAGTATTTAAATATTTAATTAAGAATGAAACAACTCAATTTAACAATAATTTTGAACATGATGAAAATGATAAAAACTGGTAAAAAATTATATAAATTTTATATTATATTTTTGCTTTTCTCTATATCAAATTTTATTTTATCAGTTAAAATACAACTGACTGATATTGGTGGCAATAAAATAGAAAAAGTAATAGCTGAAGAACCTTTTGGCATATTAATTCAACATTCATATAGCACTAAAAACATAAAAGGCCTTGAACAATTTCATGTTCTTTCACAAAGTATAAGTACCTCTTTTATAAATAACTCAGACCCTATGTTTAATAAATTTTATAAATTAAAAGCTAATAAACCTGGTCAATATAATTTAGAAATAGAAAGCCATAAAAATAAACCTAATAAGATTTTTACAATAGTTGTAAAAGACCCTAAGGTCAAAAGTGAAGTTCTATTAAACTTAGATAAACCAGAAATATTTGTCGGACAAAAAATACCTGTTACAATAAAAACTACTTATAAAGAAGATCCTAATCGAGAATTTAACCGTATAGAAGCTATAAAAAGAGATGATATAAAAATAGAACTTCTTAATGATATAAAAATATATAAAGATGAAAAAGATAAAAAAACATATCAAGTAATTGAAAATTATGGCTATATTGTTCCTCAAAAAAGTGGTCCTATAAATTTGAACAATTTTTTCGTAGTACTTAATAGAGCCTATATTTCCCAAAATAACTTTTTCCAGTTCAAGCAATGTATAGAAGAAAAATTTAACACTCAAGAGATAGAAATCCAAGTCAAAGAGCTACCCAAAAAGGTTCAAGCTGTTGGTAAATTTAGCCAATTTATAATAGAAATAGATAAAAACATAGTTAATCAAGAAGAGGCTATAATAATGACTATATCAATAACCGGTCAAACAGATTTTGACAGACTTGATAAATTGAATTTAGTATTACCTTCTAATATAAAGATTTTCGAACCTAAAACATCTATTATCAAAAAAAACAATCAAGAAACTAAAAAATTTGAATACATAATTCAACCTTTAAAAGACGGTATTATAAAAATTCCTACTCAAAAATTTTATTATTGGGAACCAGAAAAAAAATTAATAAAAATATTAAAATCTAATGTCTTAGAAATTAAAGTTAATCCTGTTAAGAACATTAAACATAATAAAATGGAAACTCAAGATTTAGGACTACAAGAAAAAGTAGAAAATGAAAACGATATAGAAAAAAATTTTGAAGAATATATAGAAAAAATAATAAATCAAAATCATCAAAATTTACAATTACCATGGTTGGTATTTATTTCTCTATTAATATTACCTATAAGCTGGTTATCTACTATCAACAGATCCTTATTAAGCAAATACTATAAAAAAAATATACAATACAAATTTTTTAAAAACTCAATTTTAAATAGCGCAATTAGAAAAGTAAATAATGCTGAAAAAAAACAACTTCCAAATCATCTATATCCAATATTAAAAAGTGCTATCACTACTTATATTTTAAAAGAAGATAAAGATTTAACTTCAGAAGAAATTTTAGATATTTTGTCAAAGTATGATATCGATAAAAATATAATACATGAATATAAAGAATTAACAAAAGAATTATTAAGTTATACTACTTATAACTATTTGAGTATAAAATCTAATAAAGATATATATCAAAAAACAAAAGATTTTATAATATCAATCAAAGCAAATAATAAATTCAATTCTATAAAGTACTGTATATTGCTTTTATTTTTTAACTCTTACTTAATATCTATAGATAAAAATAACATGGAAAATAATATAGAAACATTAGTAAAATTATATAAAGCAGAAAAATATGCTACCTTAAAAGATAAAATTAGAATCAAAAATATTATTAACAAAATAAAAGAAGAATCTGGTATAGTTACTAGGCCAATATATAAAAACCATTTAGAACAAATAAAAAATACCGTACCATTTTATATACCATTAATAGCATGGCAAATTATATTTTTGATATTTTGGACAACTCTTATATTAACTATATTTAAACAAAAAAAATATTTTGTTATAAAATCGATTAGTTTTATTTTATTAACTATAACCGGTTTATCTATTGCTGTAATTTCTCAAGAAAAATCAAAATTAAAAGCTATAGTTAAAAATCAAAATACTAATATTTATATTGGTCCTGATGAAAAATATCCAGTTAAAGATAGTATAGAAATATTAAACTGTGTAGAAATATTAAAAGAACAAGACTTTTATGATTCAAAATGGTATTATATTGATGCAAAACCAAATAAAGGTTGGATCAAATCTCAAAATCTAAAATTAATTAATTAAATTAATTAGAAAATAAGATGTAAAAAAAGAAAGGTCGATATGAAAATAATGGAAAAAATTTTTGGCAAATGGTACCAAAATAGCTTTGTAAAATTGGTAGTAGAAATAGTATTTATCGTACTTCCTATTGCTTTTGCTATTCGAACATTTATATTTGGTTTATATCAAGTTCCTAGCGAATCCATGGAAACTACATTTTTAGTTGGTGAAAGATTTTTTGCAGATAAATTATCTTATTGGTTCAGAAAACCAAAAAGAGGTGAAATTATATCTCTTAATGATCCAGTATATCCTTACTCAAATAATCCAGTTAAAAGATTATATGAAAAGTATCTATCACCTAATATTTCTTCCTGGACAAAGAGAGTAATTGCAATACCAGGAGATCATATTAAAGGAACTATCGAAGATGGTCATCCGGTTATCTATTTAAACAGTCAAAGACTTGACGAAACTGCTTATGTAAACAAATATCCTATAATTATGACTTACATAAAACCTATAACATTAAGCGCAGGCGTTCATACACAAGTTATAAATCATCAATTTAAATCTTATGACCCAACTTTACCATGGGATAAGCAAATATTCTATAAAATAGATCCAGATAAAATAGTCATCGATATAAGAACCAACAAACCAATTATAAGAATGCCTAATACTCCTAATGAAAAAGCAAAAGACATATTTGAGTATAAATTAGGAGAAAATCAATACTTTGTCAGAGGTGATAATAGAAGAGGCAGTTATGATTCATCCGATTGGGGACCTCTTAATGGAGAACTTATCCACGGAAGAATAGTATTTAGAATATGGTCAATGGATACAGATGAGCCATGGCTAATATTAGATCTATTAAAAAATCCTATAGATTTTTGGAAAAAGATAAGATGGTCACGCTGTTTGCAATGGATTAAATAATCGATAAAAATTTTTTTTAACAAAATAGTTGCATTTGTATGATTTTATGATACATTCTACATTAGAAGTTGATAAAACAATTTAAAACAGTTGAAAAACAGTAAATGAATAAGAATTTAGCAAATTATATTTGGTTTATAGTTTTAGGTTTCTGCCTAATGTCTCTCTCAAAATGTATGTGGAGAGCAAATCATTCAGAGATTAATAAATCTGATAAAGAGCAGTTTTACAAAAAGCTATATTTAATAAATGTAAATGACCAAAATCTGTTTAACGATGCAAGAATTAAAGGTTCTATTAACTTAGCATTTAATGAAATTGAAAATAAAGTTAAAAACTTAAATAAAGATTTTAAAACTATTGTATACTGTACTGATTATGCTTGCACAGAAAGTGATAGAGTTGCTAAAGTTCTTAAAAATTTAGGTTTTAAAAATGTCCTCATTTATAGAGGAGGAATTCAAGAATGGTATCAATTATCATTAAAGGATCCAAAAGATTATCCTTTTGAAGGTCCTGCAACTACTAAGTTCTTAAAAAGACCTATTGAAAAAATGGACTCTGACTTAAATAGTAATGAAATTCAGATAATTAATGCACAGGATTTAAGTAAATTACTAAAAATCAGTGCAAATAAGTAAGGCGGCATAGCCAAGTGGTAAGGCATGGGTCTGCAAAACCTTGATCCCCGGTTCGAATCCGGGTGCCGCCTCCAAATATTAATTTAATCTAAATAAGTATATTTTTGCCGAGGTGGCGAAATGGTAGACGCAAAGGACTTAAAATCCTTCGAGCAACTTGCTCGTGCCGGTTCAAGTCCGGCTCTCGGCACCATATTTACAATAGCTTTGCTAATAAATTAAATTAAATCTAGAAATTATTAATAAAAACTATTAAATTTGTTAAGTGTTAGTTTTGTTTGCTGTATTGATTTAAAGAATAGCAAATATTAAAAGGAAATTTATGAATAAAGCAAAATTAGTAGAACAAATGTCCAAATTATCTAAAATGCCTAAAGCAACATGTAAAAAAGCACTAGAGTCATTTATAAAATCTGTAGGACAAGCTTTAAAAACTGGCAAACATGTAGTACTAACAGGATTTGGAACATTCACAACCATGAAGAGAAAAAGCCGTACAGGCGTAAATCCTTCAACAGGTAAAAAAATGCAAATTCCAGCAAAAAAAGTAGTTAAATTTAGAGCTGGAAAAGCAATAAGAGAGTCAGTTGTATAAATATTGATTTTGTAATAAAAAGCGCTTAACATATGTTAAGCGCTTTTTATTTTAATGGTACTTAATAGTAAAAAAAATAATAATAGAGGATTCAATAAATGTATTTATCTAATAATTTGTTCAATAACATTAAGCAACAATTTAATAACTTATCTACCGTCTGGACTGTAGAGATATTAAGTTACTTGTTAAGCGGCTTTATTATAGGTTTTTTATTTAAGCATACAAGCAAATATATAATAAGTTTAACAATAATTACACTATTAAGTTTATGGGGATTAGAGCATTTGGATATTATTACAATTAACTATAATTATATAAATAATATTATAGGTCTCCCAGTCAATACTCAGCTTGCAGATATTACTAATCAAATAACACTGTGGATGCAAAATCATGTATCTCAATGTATAGCATCAGGTTTAGGATTCTATTTAGCATTGGAACTTGCATGAACATTAATATCAATACAGCAATTGATATAGTAGAACAGTTAATCTTGCAAGCAATAGAATCATCAGCATCAGATATACATTTAGAACCTCAAAATCAAGAGTTAAGAGTAAGATTTAGAATAGATGGCATACTTTATAATCAAACGTTAATACCAGAAGAATTTTCATCAAGAGTTATATCAAGAATAAAGATACTTGCTCAACTGAATGTAGCAGAATACAGAATTCCTCAAGATGGAAAAATCTTATTTAAAACTCTTCAAGATCATATTGATTTAAGAGTATCTACCTTCCCATGTATTAATGGAGAGAAAATCGTAATTAGATTATTAGATAAATTTAATAAGCATCTTGATATCAATGCACTGGGACTTTCTTGTCATATAATAAATGAAGTCAAAAATATAGCACAATTATCAAGTGGATTTTTTTTAGTAACAGGCCCTACAGGATCTGGTAAAACAACTACCTTACATAGTATGATAAATCTTATTAATAAAAACGAAAAAAATATCTGTACATTAGAAGATCCTGTAGAATACTATATCCCAGGAATTAATCAATCGAATATATATACAGAAATCGGTTTTACATTTGAAACAGGGATTAAAGCTCTTTTACGGCAAGATCCTGATATAATAATGGTAGGAGAAATTAGAGATAAAGCAACTGCTCAAGTAGCAATACAAGCAGCACTTACCGGTCATTTGGTTCTAAGTACATTACATACTAATGATTCTGTTCAAGCGGTAATGCGCTTACTTGATATGAAAATCGAACCATTTTTGATTAACTCTGCCTTAACTGGAGTTCTTGCTCAAAGACTTATTAGAAAACTATGTAATAGTTGCAAATATCAACGTCAATTAACTCAAGATGAAAAAGATATAATCAAAAAGTTAAATATTAATATCGATAATGCCTATTTTAAATCAGGATGCGCAAATTGTATAAACATAGGTTATAAAGGCAGAATAGGTATATTTGAACTACTATTTATAACTCCTGAGTTAAAACAACTTATTACAAAAAATCCTCTTGCTCAAGAAATTTATAAACAAGCTCATCAGGAAAGTCTAATTCCATTTAGATTAGATATAAAACAAAAAATAGAAGCTGGTATTACTGACATATATGAAATAGCTCGCATCTTATCATAATGCGCTTTTATCAAGCTAAACATGCTAAAATTTAAACCATAAATTTCTACAAATTCGTAGAAGAGATCCATTCTAACATATTTAATACTTCTTGATTATCATTTTCTCGAGCCAAATCTAATGCATCTTCATCATTTTCATTTCTTATACTAACATCAGCTCCATTTTCAAGCAAAAATTCTACCATATTATTATTATCATTATTAATAGCATTCATTAAAGCAGTATTTCCTATCTCATCTTGTAAATTAATATTAGCTTTACCTTCTAAAATCAATATCTTTACGGCTTCTAATGATTCATCTTCAACTGCAATGAATAATGCAGTTTCTCCAACTTCATATTCTTTTAAATCTGGATTAGCTCTATGAGCTAACAAAAGTCTAATAAGATCTAAATTATTAGCTTCTACTGCATCCATTAAAGCAGTATAGCCTACTTTATTTTGTATATTAACATTTGCACCATAATTTAAAAGTAAATTAATTATTTCTAGATCAAGGTTTACTATAAGAGAACTATAAAACAAAGCCGTATTACCATTTTCATCCGTTTCATTAACATCCACTTCATTTTCAAGCAATATTTTTACTAATTCTTTATTTTGAGTGTAACAAGCATAAATTAAAGGTGTAACAACAACAGATCTATTAATATTTGATAAAAATAGATTTATACGATCGTCTTTAATCAAATCTCTCTTTTCAAGAGTATTTAAAAGTAAAAAAAGAGATCGTATGTATGGTATATTTTTATCTAAGATATATCTTACTAATAGAGTATGGTTATTAGATGTAGAATAATATTTATTACTTATATCAATATTATTTAATTCAATTGAATGCTTTATACTTGCTAAAACAATATCTCTTATATTAGGCAAATTTAACAAGTTAATTCCTTGAATTAGGTTCTCAAACAAATTAGGATTATCCTTATTGTTTTTTACAAACTGATTTACAGCATAGGGAATATAAGAATTTTCCCTTTTTAAAATAATATTTCTTAAATTTCTATTAACATGTGACAAATTTACTAAATTATTTAAATTAATAACAAAATCTCTAAAATCTTTATTATTATAAAAAAACTCAAAGATATAAAATTTCAATTCATTAGGAAACTTCTCTCCATGCATAGAGTTTAAACTTAAAATGTAAATGATTAAAAAAATAGTTAAAAGTCTATTTATTAAACTTCTCATTATAAATATTCCAAATATTAATAGATAAGCCAATTATAATATAGTTATATTATAATTATTTCAAATAGACATTGTCAATAAGAGCTTATAAATAGTAACCAAAATACAAACATTTGCAAATTTTATAATTATAAAATATCATAAATAATAATATTTATATTAATATAATCTATAGTACATATATTTGAATTATTATTTCTTAAGAAAAATGATAACTCAAAGTCTAATTAGGAAACTATATAATGAAAAAAATAGGAATAATAGGAGGAGCTGGACCAGAAGCTGGCTCCTTATTATTTAATATGATTATAAGAAAATTACAATCAGAAGGTAAATACAATGATCATGATTTTCCCGAGATTCATTTATTAAATTATCCTTTTTACTTTGCTATAAATTCTACATTAAAAGAAGAGCTCTTAAGAGAACAATTAAAAGAAGCACTTAATAAATTAGAAAAAAATAATGTAGATATAATAGCATTAGCTTGTAATACACTACATGCTTTAATACCTCAACATAATAAATTAATTAATATGATTAATTGCACTATAGATAATTTAAAAGAAAATAGTATAAAAAAAGCATTATTTTTAGGAACTTCTTATAGTGTAAAATTTCAATTATATCAAAATCAAAATATTGAAATCATATATCCAGAAAAGCAAGAACAAATCTTTATAGATAGTCTTATTAATTTAATTTTAAAAAATAATTATACTTATAGTGATTATAATAAATTAAAAGAAATTATATTTTCTAGTAAATATTCAAGTATAGAGTCTATAATTCTTGGATGTACTGAATTATCAGTACTATATTCAAAATATAATGAAAAATATGAGTTTATCACTGATCCATTAGATATATTAGCTAACAAATTATTAAAATCCTCATCTTAAAATGAGGATTTATTATAATTAAATTTTAAACTTCAACAAATCTAGGTTGCTCTTTTCCATCAAAAAAAACATTTGCTATAAATAAACTATAAGGCCTAACCCACCATATATCTTTTACAATATAAGCATACTTATGATTTGAAGAAACTGGTTTATAAATAACCATTTTAACAGAATCATCAACTTTGTTATTTTGCTCTACCCAATCAGCTTCAGTATTATAAGCAATCTTAACTACTTGATACAAATTGCCCTTATAATGTCTATATATTTGACCTTCTTTGACAATACGTTTATTCATAGATTATCTCTCTAATGTTTGATAAATACTATTTTTGTTCTTCAAACAATTTTTTAATCACGGATAAACTACCTGTTAATCCAGCAGCTTCATAAGGTACTACAACAAATTTGTTATCTTTACCATCCATTATACTACCAATAGCTTTTATATATTGAATAGTAGCCAAATAGGTCAAAGGATCTTTCTCATCAGATGCTTTCTTAATCATTTCAATAGCTTGAGCTTCAGATTCTACGATCTTCAAACGAGATGTAGCTTCAGCGTCAGCATTAATAACTAAGGATTCAGCAATACCTTTTGCTTTTAAAATATTTGCGGCTCTTTCACCTTCAGCTTGTAAAATCGATGCACTTTTTTTACCTTCTGATTCTATAATAATTGCACGTCTATCACGTTCTGCTTTCATTTGCTTCTCCATTGCATGTCTGATTTCAGCAGGTGGATTAACTTCTTGAAGCTCAACACGATTGACTTTTACACCCCATTTATCAGTTGCTGCATCTAAAATAAGAGTTAACTTAGTATTAATAGCATCTCTTGAAATTAAAGTTTCATCAAGTTCCATAGAGCCAATAACATTACGTAAAGTTGTTTGTGTTAACTTTTCAATAGCTTCAGTTACATTAACAACTTCATAAACAGCAGCTCTAGGATCGATAATCTGATAATATAAAAGTGCATTTATTTCCATATTAACATTATCTTTAGTAATAACATTTTGCTTTGGAAAATCATCAACACTTTCACGCAAATCTATTCTATAAGTAGATCTGATAAATCTGTTATATTTTTTATCAGAAGTTAAATAAGTCCATAATACATTTCTAGGTTTTTCTAAAAATGGTATAGTAAAGTGAATCCCTGGAGCTAACACTCTAGAAAACTTTCCTAATCTCTCGATTACTATAGCTTCTGATTGTTTAACTACATAAACTGACTTGATTAAAAAGTTTATAAGTACTATTGCAATAGCCAAAAATGCAATAAAAAAGTATGAAATCATAAAGATTCTCCAAAATTAATGTAATGTGATAAAATAAAATCTATGGCTATTAAGGTAGTAGATAAAGTATAACAGCTATATTAGCTATTAGTTTCTACTAAATTAACAAAATTTACAAATTTGAGTATAATTCTTAATAATTTATCTACCGAACCCTTTTGAGAAGCTAGCATTAAAGCTGAATATCCCAAACATAAATATATATTAAAAATAGACTTGCAATTATGGTTATTGATGAATTAAAAACAAACTCTTTATAAAAATAAGAGCTTCGATCTTTTGATATTTTATCTAGTAAATCTTTAGTATTTTTATCAATGCATGAATAAATTAGAATTTGAGTTATATCATTATGATCACTTTCAAAGACATCATAAGGAAATACTTCATAACCAAATTTAACAATATCATTGTGCTCTAGAATGGCACCTTTTTTAATTAAACTATACATTATACTTTTATATCCATTTTCTGAAGCATATAATAAAGCAGGCTTATTACTAAAACTATTTCTTGCATTAATATCTGCACCTAAATATATCAGCAATTCTACTATATTAAAATATCCTTTTTCTGAAGCTATTACTAATGAAGTACTACCCCAATATCCCACTAGATTTACATTGGCTCCCATTAGAATTATTTTAATAGCTTCTTCTAAATCTGCCTTAGAAGGATTAATAATATCTAATATTTCTTTTAAACATACATTAAGATTATACTTAGATAGATTACTATAATCAGTAAACACGATTCGATCTTTTAAATAACTAAATCTTTTTTCTTTTAATTTTATTACTTTATTTTTCAGATATTCATCATTAACCAGATCGTTAAATTTAAGACACGTCAAGCTTATATTTCTAATCTCTTGAACAAGCTCTTCTCTATTAAAATTAAATATATCATCCCAATTAGCAATACTATCTTTCAATATTTGTTCTACTATTAATAAAATCAATTCTTGAGGTAAACTTAATATGTTAAAAATTTCTACTTGCTCTATATCAAAATTTATTTGTACATCTAAATACCTTTTTTGACATTCCATAGAGTTAATATTATTTAAAAATATTCCTGATAATAAAAATGTAACTGTATATCTAATACTTTTAGTCATATAACCTTAACTTATTCTATAATTACTTTAGCTAAACTGGCTTAGTTTAAAATTAATTATATTTATAAAATAATCAAGAAGAAATGCATTTAGACTTGCCAGAACTTGACAAAATATTAAGTATAACCAAATAATCATTTTCAATAGCTAGATCTTTGGGCTTTTTCCCTTCATTATCTCTAATATTTCGATCACTGTTATTATCAATAAGTTTCTTAACTATTTTTTTATAACCTTTTAATACAGCCCAATGTAAAGCTATTCTTCCTTCATTGTCTTGTATATTAACACTAGTTCCTGCATCTATCAAACTTTGAATGATATTAATATCTGCCATAAAACCACAAACTACATAAATTAAAGCTGTTTTGCCATCTTCATCTTTCATATTAACATCAGCACCTGAATTAATAAGAAATTCTGCTATATCTTTATGACCTCTTAAAGCAGCAACCATTAACGCTGTTCTATCCTGAAAACCTTTGTCATTAATATTAGCTCTATAAGACACCAATATCTTAACTATATCTTGATAACCTGAATCAACAGCACAAATTAAAGCATTATCTTTCATACTACATTTAATATTAACATGGGCTCCAGCTTCAAGAAGTAATTTAACTATTTTTAAATAGCCTTTGTCACATGCCCACATTAAAGCCGTAAAACCATGATCATTTTGTATGTTTAAATCAGCTTTACATTTTATAAGAATTTTAACTATGAATTTATAACCATACTTACATGCCCAATGTATAACCGTATTACCTTCCTTATCCTGACAATCAGGATAGGCACCTATTCTGATTAAACAAATAGCTTCTTTTAAAATTTGCTCAAAACTACTGTTTGGTTTGGGAAAAATATATCCTTCTTTACTTAACATGTTCAGAGATTCACCTAACATAAGATGAATTTGACATTTGTTTAAACGTAAATATTGCTTTAGAGTACGTCCTTTTAAAACTTTCCATCTTTCGTTTATAAAATTACTTAAACAATAATCAGCTTTAAATAAGCTATTAAATTTTTTACAAGTTAAACGTAAATTTTCTATTTTTTCTATAACCTCTTCATCAAAATCAAACATATCATTACAATTATTCATGTATCCTTCAATTAGTATTCTAAAAATACTTACCCATAATTCCAACTCAAGACCCAATACAGCTTCTTCTTGTTTAGGAATCTCAATTTTTATCATAGATCTTAGATTGCTTAAAGATATGATTAGAATTATATAAAAAATCTTTATATTCATTTACCACCTTATATTATTGTATTTAACTTAAATATATTTAATCATAGTTATATAAATATAAAGGTAATGATATAAAAGTCTAATTGCAATATTTAATATCAGGTTATCTAATTTTGATTAACAATCAATCAAATTCGAAAAATAATTATAATTCACAACTATGTATATAATTTATTTATATTTGATTTCTATTAAAATTTATTATAATAAAAAATATAAATTTTATTGAAAAGAATACTATATTTGTTTTATTATTATTCAAAATATATAGTATTAGCCTTAGAGAAGTTTATTTATGTTAAAAAAATTATCCATTAGCTTACTTTTATTATCAAACAATTTTATTATCATATCAAACGAAGATTGCCTTGATAATAGTAAGCATACAAATACATGTGACGGTTACGATTATAAAGATTATCATAAAGTTAAATGCTATTGTCCTTGTGATAGATACCCACAACTGTTTGAAAGAGGAAAGTGTACTAAATGTGGCCATTATAGAGCACCTAAGCCACTTTTTAAAATTATCAACAAAAAAACTAACAGCATTTTAATAGAATAAATTTAGTTATTATAACTAACTCTAATTTTAATTTTCTCAATTATTTCTTTATCCCCCTTTTTTATTGCAAAATACAAAGCTGTCAATTTATCTTTTCTTTTAAGATTAACCAATGCACCAGATGAGATCAATTCTAAGGCTAAATTTTTATATCCTCTTCTAATAGCTATAATTAAGGCTGTATTACCATAACGATCTTGAGCATCTATATCAGCACCATATTTAATAAGCAATCTAATTACTGGAATATTCTTTTTCTCTGAAGCATAAATTAATGCTGACTTACCATTATCATTTTTAATATTAAGATTTGCTCCATTTGCTAATAAATATTTAACTCTCTTTAGATCCCCTTTTAAAGCAGCATCCATTAAATAAGTACAACCATATTTATCTTGTATATTTATGATTCTATCTTTGATACCTAAATAATATTTAAACCAACTTCCATATACTTTTTCACCAGCAATACTATTAACATCAGCACCGGATTCAATAAGCATTTTACAAAAATCTCTATTATGAACAACTATATTTAAAGCACTTTGACCGCAACTATTTTTCATATTAATATTAGCAAGTGTACATTCGGGTATTATAATTTCAGCTACCTCTTTTGAAGCAACCATTAAAGGAGTAATCCCTTTATTATTAGCAACATTAACATTTGCGCCAAAGTCAATAAGTAACTTTGTTATTATAGCATAGACTCACATGCCATTAGCAAAGGAGTATTTCCATTATCATCCCTAATATTAACCTCTGCGCCTCGATTAATAAGCAATTTAACTAAAACTATATTATTTGCTTTAATGACAAAAAATATAGGGGTTCGTCCTTGAGAATCTCTAACATTAATATCCGCTCCAGAATCAACAAGAATATTAATAATCTCTTCATAGTTTTTTCTTAAGGCTAAAATCAAAGCAGTTTCGCCAAAAATATTTTTAATATTAACATTTGCTCCAGAATTAATAAGTATTTTAACTATATTTTTATGACCACACTTTGCCGCCTTTATTAAAGCAGTTTCTTTAAACTTTAAATCATTAATATAAATATTTGACCCTAATGCAATCAGCGTAGGAATTATACTTATATCGCCCTCTTCAGAAGCAATTATCAGTATAGTCAATTATCAGTATAGTATTTCCTAATTCATCTTGAATATTAATATTTGCACCTGCGGCAATAATAACCTTTACTAAAAATTTATGCCCCTTTATATAAGAAAGTATTAAAGCATTATTGCCATTCCTATCTTTAGCATTAAAATCTGTATTATGTAATAACAAATTAACTGCTTCTGTTAAATCAGCTTGAGATAGTATTTCTTTATTTAATATTTCAATCAAATTTGCATTAAGTTCTTCTAATGATAAAATACTATCTTCTGATTCAAATTGATCTTTTAAAGTCATAAACAAATAGCAAAGTCTCTCTTGTTTTAAAATTCTTATGATCTTTATTAAGTATTCAGCATCAAAATAACTATTAAACTTTCGACAGATTAATCGTATATTTTCTATAACTTTTTTAAAATTTTCTTTATCAAAATTAAAGATATCTTGCCAATCTTTCATATGCTCTTTTATTACATTGGCAATAATATTTATCATTAATTCATTTGGCATACTCAATATACAAGCATATTGTTCATTTATTTTTTGAACTACATGCTCCATAGATACCAAATTATTAAAATATAAAATTGATATTATTGTTAAATATAAAGATTTTATTTTATGCACTTTAATCCATTTTATTTTAAGTATTTTGCTTATAATTAACGCCAGTTCGATATAAGAAAGAAGAAAAATAGAAAAAAAGAAAAGTTCCTTTATTATTTGTTAATAAAAAAACAAAAAATAAAGGAACAACAATGCTTATTAATATTTTCTGTCAAATCGATGATTTTTGCAAGCTTTTTGAAAAAGAAATTAAAATAAATTTATTGCCAAGCTCAAAAATACGTAAAAGAAGTTCTAATCTTACTATAAGTGAAATATTAACGATAATAGTTTATTATCACTACTCTGGTTATAAAACATTCAAAGATTATTATACAAAACATATACTTGTAAATATGAACAGAGATTTTAAAAAATTGGTTAGCTATAATAGATTTGTAGAACTAAAAAAATTATCAGTTATACCATTGGCATTATTTTTTAAGTTATATGGAGTAGCAAATTGTACTGGTATATCATCTATAGATAGCCTACCTTTAAAAGTATGTCATATAAAAAGAAAATCTTCTAATAAAGTATTTAAAGATATAGCAAAGAAAGGTAAAACATCAGTAGGTTGGTTTTACGGATTTAAATTACATTTTGTTATCAATGAGTATGGTTATATAATAGATTGTACTATTACTTCTGGTAATGTTGCTGATAATAATAAATCTACTGTTTCTAGTATTACTAAAAATATCTTTGGTAAACTTGTTGCAGATAAAGGTTATATTGGATGTTTTAATATGTTATTTGATAAAGGCATTCACTTAATTCATAAACTTAGGTCTAATATGAAAAATAAACTTCTTTCTTTTCAAGACAAACTTCTATTGAGAAAACGTGGTATTATCGAATCTGTTGGTAATATACTTAAAAATACTTTTAATCTTGAACACACTCGACATCGCTGTCAGATTAATTTTTTTGCTAATCTTTTTTCTGCTTTAATTGCTTATTCTTTCAAGCCTTCTAAACCTTCTTTTGCTATCTTGTCTTAGATCGAGTTCGCGTTAATTATACATAAATAAAATCCAGAAAAGAACCCAACTTAATAATTTATAAGAATTTCTACAAACGCTGTTCAAAAACCTTAAAAAGTTGAATAGAAGAAACAAAAAAAAGATACGTTTGAGTCTTTTTGGCCTTTTATACCAAGATAATATTAAAAAATCTCAATTTTTTTAATTTTCATGTGAACCCTATTATAAAAATTTTGTTTTGTATATCTTAATCCATTTGTATTCTAAGTATCATTCTATATATACTAAAATTTATTAATTTTTTACTCAAAGTATAATTTATATAATCAATATTTTTGCTTTATACCATTTTACATAATCTTTCAGAAAATTAGATTTTACTTTTACTATTCTAACTGATCTAAATTATTTATTTTACATTTTACTTATTTGATGTACATCTATTGTTTAATTATTTTTAACATTACTTAAATAATTCTTTTAGACTTTATTTTTTAATTAAATTAATATTATTATTAGTATTTAAAAACGTTTTAATATTATTAGATCATACTTTAATTTCATAAATTCAATTAATTCTTTAGGAAAATTAAAAATAAGTAAATCTAAACATTTTTCAAATCAAATGGAGTAACATAAAAAATGAAAATTCTTATCAAATCAACATTATTAACAATAATATTTGGTCCTATAAATGCCATGGATCATAAAAAAAATAATTCTGAATCTAATTCTCTTTCTCAAAAAAAAATTGAAATAAAATTACAAAAATACAAATCACTAATAGATAATATATTTAATCAAAATGCATACAATATAGCATTGGAAAACTCTTACAATTTAATAAATTGTCTAGAAAAAAGAAATAATAAGTTACTTAATCATATTGGTAAAAAGTTAGAAGATCATATAAATTACTGTCAAAGACTGTACGCAGAAAAAGTTAAAGCCAAAAAAAATGAAACAATAAATACTGAAACAGAAAAACTAATAGGAAAGCTTGAGATTGCAATAAAAAAGAATTTTAGAAAGTTTGGATATAAATATACTTCTAATTACTTAGAACATTATTTAAGAGAAAATCCCTTTCTAAAAAATTCTGAAAACTACTTAAGAAATCTTTTAGAAGAACATAAAGAAAAAACTTTAAATTTAGAGAAAAAACGAATTGAAGATGAATTAGAAAATATTCTAAAAGAAAGTATTGTTAGAAATGGTATTTTTGAACAAGCTGAGAAAGAAGCCTTAGAATATTGGAATGCTGAAATAAGTAAAAACGAAGACCTAATTAAGTTCACTAATTATTTTACAAATATCATAGAAAAATATAAAGATGAAAATTTCATTAATGAAATTTTGAATTTAGCAGTAGAGAAAATAATGGATGTATTAACCAATATTTTTAGAACCACTAATCATCCAGAAGCTTACAATAAGGCTTCAGAATATTTAGATTTTAATTTAAAAAATAATAATCTAGAGAAATTTAGAACAAGGTTAATAAATTTTAACAATAGATGCAAAAATAAAGCTTTATTAGCAAAACAATTAGAAGATATACTAAATGGTCATTATAGTAAACAAAATGAAGATAAAGCAATATTGTTAATAAATAAAGGGATCAGAATAAACTGGTTTTTGCAAACCGAAGAAGCCCTTGAAGCAATGTTGTTTAAAATTGTAAAGTTAAATAATTTTATTAACCTAATACCAGTATTAGTAAATAGAGGTCTTGATATTGATGCTAAAGATGAAGAGGGAAATACGGCTTTGATATTAGCTATTAAAAAAAATAAAAAAGATCTAGCTAAATTATTAATTAAGAATAAAGCTGATACCAACTCTAAAAACAGTACTGGTTATACAGCACTAATGATAGCTATTGCTAGAGATGATAAGGATTTAGTCGAAATGCTAATTATTAATGGCGCTGATATCAATGCTCAAGATAATAGAGGTTATACACCTTTAATCGTGTCAATTTGTAAAGGCCAAAAAGATTTAGTTGAATTACTAATCAAAAATAATAATATTAATATCAATGCCAAAGATAATAACGGATGGAACGCTTTGATATGGGCTATTAAAAAAGATAGTCTACTCTTAATGGAATTACTAACTAAAAATGGTATTGATATTAATGCTCAAGATAATAATGGACACAGTGTTTTAAGATGGGCCATTCATACAGGGAAAAAAGATTTCATCGAATTATTAATCAATAATGGAGCTAATATTAATATCAAAGATAACTATGATAATACTCCATTAATAATAGCTGTAAAAAAAGGTAGCAAAGAACTAGTTGAATTATTAATTAAATATAATACTGATATTAACTCTCAAGATAATATCGGTTATACAGCTTTAATGTGGGCAATTGATAAAAATAACCAAGAATTAGTGGAATTCTTACTCAGCAAAAATGCTGATGTTAATAGACAAGACACCAGAGGGTGGAATTCTCTTATGCTAGCAGTATATCTTGAGCATAATGACATGCTTGAATTGTTAATCAATAAAGATATTGAAATACCAGAAAACTTTGTTCCTACTTTACTAGAAAAAGCTACAAAAATAGGTAATAATAATTTGGTTAAATTATTAACTAGTAAATATGGTGATAATATTATATATCAAGAAAATAGTACTATCAATTCTATATTAAATATACCGCATGAATTAATATTATGTTTCATCGAGCAATTAATGAAATCTTATTTTAATAAATGGAACAATATCTTCAATTTTAATAAAGACTTTGACAAAGAAGTCTTTCGTCATGAAATAGAAAAAGTAAGATTGATCTGTAAAAAGTTCAATGATTGCGATCAATATTTCACTAATATTTCTAAAAGATTAAAACGAGAAAGATTTGAATATATAAAAAATCAAATTCGCAAAGAAAATAAATTTTCTCAAGAAGAGCTTGATTATTATTTACTTGAGGTGTTAAATGAGCGATTTCAATCTATTGAAGACGCTGAAATAGCTCTTAGTTTAATTTGGGCTGGAGCTAATATAAATCTAAGAAATGAAGAGGGAATCTCAGCCTTAATGTGGGCTACTTACAGGGATTACCAGAACATAGTTGAACTTCTTATTAATTCAGGTACTGATGTTAATATTCAGGACAAATACGGTAATACCGCTTTAATTGCAGCTTCTTCTTTTGGCCATAAAGAAATGGTTGAACTCCTTATCCAAGCCGGTGCTAATATTGATATTCAGAACAAATATGATAAGACTGCCTTGATGCACGCTATTATTCAAAACCATAAAGATATAGCCGAATTTTTGATACTATCCGGAGCTAATATTGATATTCAGGAGAAAGGCGGTAAGACTGCTTTAATGCTAGCTATTTCTTTTGGACATAAAGCAATCGTTGAACTCCTTATTCAAGCTGATGCTAATGTTGATATTCAGAACAAAGGCGGTGAGACTGCTTTAATACTTACCAGCATTAAAGGCAATCCAGATATAGCCAAACTTATAATTCAAGCTAACGCCGATGTTAATATTCAGAATAAAGATGGTCTTACTGCTTTAATTGCAGCCTCTTCTTTTGGACATAAAGCAATCGTTGAACTCCTGATCCAAGCCGATGCTAATATTGATATTCAGGAGAAATACGGTAATACTGCTTTAATTTGTGCCACTATGAATAATCAAAAACAAATAATACAATTACTTCGTAAAGCTGGCGCTGATGTTAATATTAAAAATAATGAAGGCTTAACAGCAATAGATATTGAAAATGAGAGATCTATATTTAATAAATGTATACTTTCTTAATTTGAAATTTGTCTCTAATATTCATACTTAACTTAATATTCACAAATACTGTTAACTAAGTGTTCAACATAAGGGTGATTACAAATCACCCTTATATTCTTTGATATATAATTTAATTCAAGAAATTACTCTTTGTACACTTATATCTTGATTACTTTTTCAGTAATTGGACAATTTCAGATAATAAAAATTTTTACAGACTATATTAATTATATAACAATCTTATTTGAAATAATATCAATTAAAAAGTTATTTTGACTTTGTTTTTGATTTACATTAATATTGTTATTAGTATTTAATAATCTAAAAATATCAATATATAAAACAAATTAAATAAATTTTCAATCAAATGGAGGAATATAAAAAATGAAAAAACACGTTCAATCAGCATTAATTTTATTGCTAACAAGTATCTCTAGTACTTTAATGCCTATGGAAATATCAAAAGATAATTCTATTAGAGGAAAACTCTCTGAAGAACAAATCGAAATAAAATTTCAAGAGTATAAAAAACAAATAGATAATTTTTTCAAGCAGAATTATGAAATAGCTTGTAAAGATTCTTACGATTTACTAAAGTCTTTAGAGATAAAAAATGACACCTTATTTCAACGTATTGGAAAAAAATTAGATGATCATATAAATAATTGCAAAGAATCCTATACCACTAATATAGAGGGCAATAAAGAAACGGAAAGAGTAAAATATAAGAGTAATATAAATCAGCTAATAGAAACATTTGAATCTGAAATAAAAAAACGTTTTAGTAATACTGATTATAGAGTAGCTTATAAAAATGCTCGGGAGTATATCAAAATCAATTTAGTAAAAAATGATTTTTTGAAAGAATATGAAGATCATTTAATGAATGTTTTAGAAGAATGCAAAAAAGAAGCTCTAGATGAAGAAAAAAAACGAGTTGAAAACGAACTAGAAAATATTTTTAAAGCAAATATTTTGAAAGATTATACTTTTGAACAAATTGAAAAAAAAGCTTTAGAATATTGGCATAATGAATTAAATAAAAATAGTGAATTTATAATATTTAATAATTACTTCATAAATCTTATTGGAAAATATAAAGATAAAACTTTAATTGAAATCCTTAAACAAGAAGCTCTAAATTCAGAGTTAAAACGAGTTGAAAATCAGTTAAAAATATTTTTTGAATACGAATTCTCTGATAAGTCTGAAGAAAAAACTTTAAATCACATCCAAGAGGAATTAGATAAAAATAATTATTTGGCTAAATTTAAAGATCATTTTTTAAGTTTAATTGAAAATTACAAAAGAGAAGCTCTAGCTTTAAAAGTAAAGCAGATCGAGAATGCTTTAGAAAGCGTTTTTAAAGAAAATGACTATGAAGAAGCTTGTAAATTGACGTCTGCCTTCTTAGAAAGTATCTTGAATCAAAAAATAGAATTTAAGCAATTCGAAGAACATTTAATAAACTTTGCTGAAAAATGTAAAAACGAAGCATTGGCATTAGAAATAAAAAGAAAAGAAGCTTTAGAGTTAGAAACAAAACTACAAAATACTTTAGAAAATATTTTTAAAGATAATGAATATGAACAGGCGTGTAAACTAGCTTCCGATACTTTGGCCACTAAATTATTACAAAATAGTCATTCCTGTCAAATTGGTAAAAGTTTAGTAAACTTCAAAAACCAACTTAAAGAAAAAACATATCTAACAAAATGTTTAAAAGCTTTATTACAAGACTATACTAAAGAAAATGAGAGCAAAATAATCAAACTGATAAACGATGGCGCAAATCCCAATTTATATGTTGATAAAGAAGGAACAACTGCATTGATGTATGCAATATCTAAAAATAATAAAACTTTAGTAGAATTATTACTTAACAATGGCGCTAATCCTAATTTGCAAGACAAAAAAGGCAATATAGCATTGATTCAAGCAATAAAAAATCAAAATCTTCAATTAGCTATACTTCTATTAAATAAAGGAGCTGATATCAATGCTAAAAATAGTAAGGGAGATACGGCTTTAACAGATTTAATAAAAAATAATTTCGGTCTTTCATTAATACGAAAATTAACATCGACTTTAGGAATCTACGATTCTAACGCTTATTATAGATATAATGGCCCTTATTTAGATAAAATATTTACAATTATGTTTTTATTGGCCTATGAACTAGATATTAATATCAAAAATAATGATAATCGAAGTGCTTTAGATATATATATAGAAAAAGATGATCCCTATTTACGTCAGATTTTCGATAAAAAAGTAATACAGGATAGAGCAAAATTTCTTAAAAAATTAAAAGAAATGCATGAACCAAATAATAATATTTGTGATATAGAAGTATTAAATGAAATTGAAAAGTTTATTGATAAAAATAAGAAAGAATATCCATCAAATGCATTACTCATAAAGGAATTTTTTGAATTATTTGTTAAACATTATTTAAAAAGAGTATTTGCTCCAGAAGAATCTTCACTAACTCGCCTAGAATTAAACTCTCAACTTCAAGAAATATTAGAGAAAGAATTATTGGATGAAGTCACTTGTAGAAAAATTGCTAAATTAATAATTGCAGGAGCTAATGTTAACTTAAAGGTCAATAATGAAAATATAATACTTAGGATTTTAAAATCATTTAACTTTGAGACTGAATCTAATTATCAAGTAGCATTAATTAAACTTTTAAGAATATACAAAGTAGATGTTAATGTCGTAGATAATAATAACAATAATGCTTTAATGATATGTATAAGCAATAATATTTCTACTAAAGATGAAGCAACTAGAATTCAAGAAATCTTAAATTATATTAATGATCCTAGCAGTAACCGCAATAACAATAAAAAATGTGATGTAATAGCAGAACTTATTAAAGCAGGCATAAATATTAATCATAAAAATAATCATGGAAATACTCCTTTAATGCATGCCATTAACCATATTATAATCGATTCTCTTAATTATGATATTATTGATTTACTAATTACTAAAGGCGCAGATCTTAATGCTATCAATAATGAAGACCGTAATGCATTAAAAATAATTGCTAATATGGCATTAGATGATAGCTTAAAACGCTATCAAAGACGACTACGTTTTAAAGTACTATCTCGATTGTTAAGTAATACTTATCTAATAGATATTAACCATAAGTTTGAAGATGGATCTACTCTTTTAATCTGGGCTGTAAAAAATAACCTTGGAGCACATGATGATCGCACAGAATTACTTGATGAAATATGCGCTAGAGGAGGATATACCTCACAAGAGCGTGAACAAAAAGAAGAACAAATAAAAACAAGTTTAGATGATCATACACCAATAGGTATAGTGAGAGGTCTCTTAAATTTTGTAAATTTAGATCTTAATATTAAAGACGAAAATCACAAAACTGCCTTAATGTATGCTGTTGAAAATCAAGATTATAAATTAGTAGAAATACTTTTGGGACTCGAAAAAGATACTAATTCTATTCCTAAAATAGATTATACCGTTGAAAATGAAAATGGCGAGACAGCTTTACTTAAAGCTATTAAAAATAATGATAAACAGATGATCGAACTTTTCTTAAAGGGAATGTATAATAAAAAAGCTTTTGTCAAAAATTTGTCTATTATAAAGTACGTAATTAACACTCCGTTTAAAGATGGATATACTCTTTTAATGAAAGTTGTTATGTTAAATAAAGCAGAAATTGTTAAACTACTACTATCACAACCTAATATAGATATCGAAGCTAAAACTCCTCGCGGAGAAACTGCTCGGTCTTTAGCACCAAGTAGTGATATACGTAAATCAATCGAAGCAGCATTAAAGGCTCAAAATGAAAATAAAAAATGGTATAATTTATTTTGAAGAATTTAATATTTTAAACAAATGAAATTATAAGATATATTAGTTGCATATTAAACAGTTATCTAAATAAGTTTTAGATAACTGTTTAATACAATAACAATCAAATCAGAACCATATTATCAATAAACATATTTAATAATTACTACTTTACATTATCAAATATCTTATTCTTTAAAATTAGATTCTTATTTTTAACTTTATCAGTTTCTTGTTTAAAGTTCTTATTTTTTGTCTTATTAATGATAAAAAAAGTAGCACCTACTAAAGCAACAGAGATACCGGATTTTAGCAAAATTTGATTTTTATTATCATCGGGCAATACTCCTTCACTACCAGAATCAAGAAGTATTCTAGCTAAACATGAATGCCCTCTTTCTTTTGCATATATAAAAGCATTTTTTCCTTCATTATCTTTTGTATTAACTACAGCTCCTGACTTAATAAGAAAGCTAGTTATATTCTTTTGTTCCCAATAAGTATAATTAGGTATAAATGAATGTATGCAATAAGAAGCAAACATTAAAGCTGTTCTTCCTTTATTGTCTTGAACATTAACATCAACTCCTTTAGCAACAAGGTATTCTACTATCTTTTGATTTTTGCGACGACAAGCAAGCATTAAAGCAGACTTTCCTTTATTATCTTTTATATGGAACTCTTCTCCTAGTTTAATAAGAAATTTGACTGTATCTATTTCATATCCCTCATAACAAGCACCAGAGGCAAGCATTAAAGCATTTCTTCCTTTATTATCTTTAGTATTAACTTCTGCTCCTGATTCAATAAGAAATTTTACCATATTCTTTTTATATTTATCGAAAGTATGAGCAGACGCAAACATTAAAGCTGTTCTTCCTTCATTATTTTTGGCATTAACTTCTGCTCCTGATTCAATAAGAAATTTTACCGAGTCTAAATCATCATTACGAGAAGCAAACATTAAAGTTGTATTACCATTATTAGTTTTAGCATTAACATTCAATCCTCTAGAAATAAATAATTCAAATATAGGTCTTTTTTTACCTTGTCCTGAAGCAGCCCAAATTAAAGGAGTAATCTTATCGTTATCTTGAACATAAATATCTGCTCCAGCAACAATAAGAGCATTAAATATCTCTATAAGTCCTTTATAAGAGGCCCACATTAAAGCGGTTTGACCTTTATTATTTTTTAAATTAACATCGGCTCCATTGGCAATAAGTAATTTAACTATATCTTTATAATAATCATAATAAAATGGATTCCAATATTCATGTATAGCCTCCATTAAAGCGGTATTTGCATCTTTATTTTGAGCATTAACATTTGCACCCGAGGCTATGAGAATTCTAATGATATCGCTATTTGGTTTTTTGGCAGCTATTATTAAAGCAGTATTTCCATCTTTATCTTGCACATCAATATTTGCACCTAATAATAACAATCTAATAACTTCTTTTTTATCTTCTTCTGATATCTTACATTGTTTTAAGATATTAATTAATTTTGTATCAAGCTCTTCTAATGATAAATTACTATCATCTGATTTAAATTGTGCTTTTGTACTATTAAATAAATATTTAAATCTTTCTTGCTTTAAAATTTTTATAATTTCTATCAAGTACTCATCACTAAAGCAATTATTAAATGCTTGGCAAGTTAAACGTATATTTTCTATAGCTTTTTTAAAATTTTCTTTATCAAAATTAAATATATCTTGCCAATCTTTCATATATTCTTTTACCACATTAGCAAGAATAGTTACTATCAACTCATTGGGCATACTTAATATATAAGCATCTTGTTCAATTTCTTGAATTGCAATAGACTGATCCATGGCTATCACATTATTAAAATATAAAATTGATATTAAGTATAAAGATTTTATTTTATGCACTTTTAGTCCAATATATTTTAAGCATTTTATAGCTTAATTGCCAAAGTTATATTCTTTATAATCACCAACCTCAGCTTTATGCTTACAATATTTGCGCATCGTTTCTGAAATATTAGACAATGCTTTTACAACTTCAAAAGTTTCAAATGATTTAACTTTTAATCTTTCGGGATTAGTAAAAACATTTAAAAGATTAGTATTTTCATTAACATTTCTTGCCAAAGCTAATCCTACATAAGGTGCTAATTTATTAATAGCAAGCCAAGCAGATTGAACAACTTTTGTTTTAAATAAACTTCTCTTGGTCTTTTTATTATATTTAGCTATTTTTTCAGTATTTTTTAAAATTTCATTATCTTTTGCTAACAATATAAAATTATATAAAGGATATACTAAATTAAATGCTCTAGCGGCTAAAACATGAGTATCTTTTGAAGGAAATTCTTCCATTTTCTCTGTAAATTTACGTAATTCAAATATACCAAATACACCAGAGAACAAATTAACAATTCCATCAAGAACATTTGTTTTCTTTATGTCCACTTTATCCTGACTACCTAAAACTCTAATTCTATTCATTTCTTTGATAACAGACAAAAGATCACATACAGCATTAAACTTAACCAAACTAAGCATTTTTTTACTTATTTCTTGATTAGAATTATATGGGCTCCAGCTGTATGGAGTAGATGTAGCCTTATAAGTATTTTCTGAATCTGATGTTCTTAAACGAGAAACACTATCTCTATAACTACCTTCTTGCCTCATGTGTGAATTAGCAGATCCTTGAGATTTTACTTTTTCTTTAGCTATATTGTTTTCTCCTACTTGAGACTCTTGAGCTCTTCTTGCTTGTTGGGCTTGCCATTCTTGTTTTTGTACTTCATGATTTTCTCTAAGTATTCTTAATTCCTCTAATCTTCTTCTATTACCTTCAGTAGCTTCATAATTTACCCAATCTATATACTCTTGATCAAACGCAGCAGATTCAGTAGGCTTCTCTGCTTCTTGATGGGTTCTAGTAGAAGAATTACTTATTCTATCTCTATCAGAAAGTTTTATAGTTTCTGTTCTTCCTTTTGTTTTTTGCGCTTTAGACTTTTCAGACGTCAATTGTTTCTTTACAAAGTTACCAAAACGATTCCACCCATCACTTAATTTTTCACCAGCACTAATTAGTTTTTCTCCACCTTGCTCAGCAAACGACTCAAAGGATTCAACAAACTCATCAAATTGTTCAGCTGCTACTCTACTAAAGTCTTCGTCGCCTGTCTGACTACTTCTGTTCATACCAAATATAGAGGTATATAAAAAAAAACTTAATCCAATCAAATAAAACTTCTTTAACATTTTTGTTCCATTTCATATTAATATTTAATTATATGTTTAACCATTCTGTATACTTATTTAAAATTTTATAAAAAATAAATATTCATTGTTAAAAGTTTAAATTAAACGAAACTTTTTACAACAGCCTAATAACAATTTCATCATAAACTGAAATCATTCAATAAAATTAATCTTAAAAATATAAAAGTGATATAAGTAGATAAACATGGTATCTTCTTATATCACTTTTGTTTAAATTTAAGCTTATAAAAATTTATATTAATTAAGATAATTAATCTCAGAGAATATTTTTATATATTTTATTGGCCTCATTAAATAATTTATAATTGCATGGAGCTGAAACGCTTGAATTCTAATCAAACGCAAGCTAATAGACCATACCTAACCACTTTTAAATAGCCTTGAAGTTATTGACTACAAGTTGCTTATTTTATAAAAAATTTTTGACATTAATTAAAATTGTTATTTGAATTTATCATAAAAGCATAAATATTTTATAGTTAATAGAAAAGAATATATAGCGCTATAAATTTTATAGCGCTATTATTTGGCGCTTAGTAAAATATTAGTCCAAAATAAATAGAACAGTTTATTAATTTACTTGGAAATTAGTTATAAATATTAAATATTATGCTCAGCAATTTTAGCAGCATTATAGAGCAATATATCAGACCTTTGTATTTCTGATAAATATTTCTGAACATAAGGCCCAAAATTAGGATCCTGCAATGACATACCAATTACCGATTTGATCCAACCAAGAGGAGTGCCAATATCATAACGTATCCCTGGTATTTTAAAAGCAAAAACTCTTTCATTATTATGCATCATATGAGATATAGCATCAGTCAATTCAAGTTGTTCACAAGCATAAGTACTTACATAATCTAAAGAATTAAAAATCTTATGTGACAATATATAGCGTCCTACTACCGCTAAATTAGAAGGAGCATCTTTTGCATGAGGCTTTTCAACAATATGAGAAAGTTGATATAAACTAGGAGTTATCTGCTTTTTTATAGCAATCATACCATAATACGAAGAGAGTTCAGTTGGAACTTCTTGTACAGCAATTACACTTGCTTTTTCTTGTCTTGCAACTCTGATTAATTGCGATAGAGTAGGCTGTTTTGAACAAATAATATCATCTGGCAATGCAATTGCAAAGTATTCTTTATGAATGCTTGATCGCGCCATGGAAATAGCATGACCTAACCCAAGTGGTTCTGCTTGACGTATATAATTAAGTTGTAGATGCCTTAATATCTTTGCAAAATCTGTTAGAACTTCATTACTCTCTTTTAAATTACTATCAAAAGAATTATTAAAATAATCTACTATAATATCTTTATTTTTACCAATAACTACAAACAAATTAGAAAGCTCCGAACGATAAGCTTCTTCTGTAATCCATTGAATTGCAGGTTTTGATAAAATAGGTAACATTTCTTTAGGCACAGATTTTGAAAAAGGTAAAAACCTTGAATCTAATCCGGCTGCCGGAATAATTACTTTAGATATCTCCATTAGTACTCCTTTTTTTTAAGATGCAAATCAAAATTGCTTTAAAAAATCTATTTTATTTGAATGAAGCAGTCGAATATCTGATATACCATATCTTAACATAGCCAAACGAGTTAACCCAAATCCAAATGCAAAACCACTATACTCTTCTGGATCAATATTACAAGAAGTTAATACATTAGGGTGCATTAAGCCAGCACCACCTAATTCGATCCAACCAGTAGTTTTACATACAGAACAACCTGAAGTACAAAAAATACAACTTATATCAACTTCAACTCCAGGTTCGACAAAAGGAAAATAACTAGGCCTTAATCTAATATCTAGATCATTTTTACCAAATAACAATTGTAAAAATGTTTTAGCTGTAGCAACTAAATTAGAAATAGTTACATTTTTATCGATAAATAAAATCTCTACTTGCATAAACATAAAGTCATGAGATGCATCTGTTGCTTCATTACGATAGCATCTACCTAAAGAACCTACAGCAATTGGGGGCTTACGGTTTTTCATAGCATGAACTTGTACGGTAGAGGTATGGGTCCTCATTAATTTGTCCGGTAAATCTAACCAGAAAGTATCTTGCATTTCTCGCGCAGGATGATTAGATGGTATATTTAAAACATCAAAATTATGATATTCGGTTTCAACTTCGGGTCCTTGAATAATTTCATAGCCCATTGATATAAAAATATCTTCAACCTGTTCAATTAAATGAGTATAAGGATGCAAAGAACCTTTATAAGTAAACGGCTTATAAGCAGTTACATCAAAATTAGCTTCTTTATAAGCATTTAATGATTTAATCTCTTCTTCTATCAAAAGCTTTTTATTATCAATCCTTAAGTGAATATCTTTTTTTAATTCATTAAATAATGGACCATATAGACGCTTATTTTCTGCATCAAAATCTTTAAGCCTTTCTATAAAATCATTTAAAATCCCCTGACGCCCTAAATATTTAACTCGTAAACTTTCTAAATCTTTTAAATTAGATATAGAATTTAGTTCTTTAAGAAAGTTCTCTTTAGTCTCAATTATAAGCTTATTAGTATTATCCATTTTAAAGTTATTTTATAGTTTTATATGTAATTAACTATACTATCTTAACAAACGATTTGCTTCTTTGCAATCTCAAAATTGAGGATATTACTAATAATATTTATAGCGTAAAATTTAAAAAAAACAGTTATTTAGATTGTAGTAATTCACTTATATCATTTAAATCCATTTTATGCGCCCAATCTAAAGCATCAAGTCCTTCAGTATCTTTAAAATTTAACTTTGCTCCATTATCAATAATTTTTTTAACCAAATTTAAATTATTATTCTTAATAGCCATGATTAACGGTGTTTCTCCTTTAATATTTTGAACATTAACATCTGCTTGATTATCAAGCAAAAGATTTGCTATATCGTCATTTTTAAAAAAGATAGCATAAGTTAAAGCAGTATTTTTCGATTGATCTTGTATATTTAAATTCGCTTTATATAAAATTAATTTTTTAGCAACTTTAAAATTATTATAATAGGCAGCCATCATAAGAGCAGTATAACCATCCTTATTCTGTGCATTGATCTTTAAAATATCAGAATATCTTAATAATTCCTCTAATATTTTTTTATGTCCATATTTTGCTAATATAATTAAAGGAGTGTTGCCATTATTATCAGACATATTAATATCGGCTTGTTTATAAATAATTAAATTAAATAACTGCATATTTCCATAATAAGCAATTAAGCCTAAAGGTGTATACCCTCCAGAGCAAATATTAATAATTTTATTATTACTTAAGATTTCTACTATTTTAAAAACATCCCTATCCTTAAAAGAACGACCATATAATTTTAAAGCAAAAATCAAAGGATTATCCCCATCTATAGATTTAATATTCATATTGATGTTTGAAAGAGAAAGCAATTTTTTTAATAATTCAATATCTTTATCATATATAGCCTGAATTAAAACTAAATTTTCTTTGCTGTTTTTTGTTTTATTTATATCAATTTGATAATAATACTTTAAGCAAGAAAGTATCCTTTCTACTAAACGGTTACTACCAATATTTTTTATAATTTCAACTAATTGATCTATAATATTATGTTCAAAATCTTGATCATAATTATTTTGATAACGTCCCAAAAACTTATTTATAATTTGATTCATTAAATTATCAGGATCCTTATCCACAATAAGTAGGTATTTATATTCTTCATTATTGTATAAAAATTTATCAAGTTTATTAACCAATTGCATCAAAGTCTTACTGCCTTTTAAGCAATCTAAAATAGATTCTTCATCATCTTCGATCCAGCTAGAACTATATTCAAACATAGAATTACCACTGCTGTACAATACTTCATAATCATCTCTATGCATGGCACTAAAGCTTGTACATAAAAATATTGTTAGACAAATAGAAAAAAACAAATATTTTTTCATCTAATTTCACCTTAAAGTTATTAAGACTATTAAACAAATATATAATCTTAATAACTTTATATCAAAACTTCAAATATTATCAATATTTTCAATAAGAACAAATAATATCACTTATATCACTTAACCCGAGCCTATTAGCCCAATCAAGAGCAGTAAAGTCCCTACTATCTCTAAGGTCGGTATTAGCATTATTTTCAAGCAAAAGTCTAACCATTTCTAAATTTACATGTATAACTGCAGTTATTAAAGCAGTTTCTCCTAAATTATTCTGTCTATTAATATCTACATCAGGCCTACTTAGCAACGTTCTGGATATATCTCTATGTCCATCATAAGACACGTTTTTATGCTCTTTACGCTTTATTGATAATATTAAAGCAGTATTGCCATACTTATCTTGAGCATTAATATCAATATTTTTATCTATTAATAATATTTTTATACCATCAAAAAAATTACCATAAACAGCAACTATTAAAGGAACATATCCATTTTTATCCTTAACATTTACGTCAATTTCTTCAAGAGAAATTAAATCCTCTAAAAGTTGAAGATCTTTATCATATATTGCTTGAGTTAAAATTAAATTGCCTGTACTATTTTTATATCTATTTACATCGATTTCGTAATATTTTAACACATTTAATATTTTTTTAATTAATGTTTTATTATCACAATTTTTAATAGTATCACTTAAATCATCAATAACATTTTTATTAAACAGTGGCCTATTGAGATTTTTAACATTAGTTAAATAATTATTTATTATCTGGTATACTAAATGATCATAGTCCTTTTTATCATGATATGATATAAAATTATCTAACCTATTTACAATATCTTTTAAATTTGTGTAACATATTAAAGATCTTACTATATCTCTTTCAGGATAATAAATTGAACATAGAAAAAGTAAGTCTTCAGGATTTTCAACATATTTTGCATTACATTCTTGCATAGCATAAGAATTACTAATTATGCTTATTAACAACATAAAACTATAAAAAACAGTATTATTTTTCATTAACTTACCCTAAATTTATTAAAAATATTAAACGAGTATTACACTAATAAATAAATTTATATAGGGTTCTATATATTATCAATAGTAAGAAGAAATAAGTTCTATTATACTTGAAAAATCAAGATACTCCGCCCAATCAAGAGCATCATATTCTTCATTATCTTTTAAACTTATATCAGCGTTTTTTTCAAGTAGAAGTATAACCAAATCTATGTTATTTGATTTTACAGCTAATATTAAAGGCGTATTGCCATAAGTGTCTTGAACATTAATATTAGCTCCTTGAGCAATTAACAGTTTAGCTATATCAATATAACCGTAATATAGAGCCAAAGATAATGCTGAGTGACCATCTGCTTTATAATCTATATTTATATCTTTATTACTTAGTAAAATCTCTATTACCTTAGAACAGGTTCGATTATACAAACATATAGCTAACATTAAAGCACTATATCGATATTTTTCTCTAACATTAACATCCACCTCTTTAAATGAAAGTAACCTTCTTAAAAGATTAGTATCCTGGTCATATATAGCTTGAATTAATATTAGATTGTCTTTACTATTTTTTAATCGATTTATATTTACTTTTAAAAGTCCTAAATTAACAATAATTTGGGATATTAATGTATCATTGTTTTCAACGCGAATTAAGTCAGTTAATTCATCTATTATATTTACATTCTTATCTTTAAAACAAGATAAATAACTTTTTAGCGCTCTATTAATAAAATAATCCTGACAAAAAACAACATGTTCTAATTTATAAAAAACCTCTCTTAAACTATTAGAAACCTCTAAAGAATCTAAAAAGGCTATTTTAAATTTAGGATCTAATTGAGAAAAAATAGGGGCATATATATATGGAGGTTCTCCTTCAATATTCAATTTATACATTGAAACTAAATTTAGAAATAAAAAATCGAACATAACCAAGATTAAAATTTTTTTCATTTGAGACCTCTTAAATTTTATATTTTAAAAATTATAGTAATTTACCTACAGTTACTATATTATTATCGATATTCCTATTTTTAAGTTATTTAAATATTTAAAATAAACCATGTTTTTTCTTGAAATAAATCTTTAAAAGATTAATAATATCATTTGGAATCATATAAAAAAGAACTTTCATTTTTAAGTTCATAGATATAATTATTAACAAAATTTTCAATAATTAAAAAGACAGAAAGGATAATATGCAACAAAAAATAAATTATCATAGGTGGACACTAAGCATACTGCTAAGCTTATTTACAAAGCTTAGCTCAAATGAAATACTAAGCATAAAACCATTAACCGCATGTATAGATAATCAAGAAATAATTTTAAAAGATTGTAAAAATACAAAAAAGGAATTTGCAAATTTTTTACAAAATGAGTTAAAAGATACTGTAGTTCAAGTTTTCTCACAAATTGCTGAATTTAATTGGTTGGAACCTTACAAAAGTCCAGCTCAAGCAGAATCAACAGGAAGCGCTTTCTTTATAGATAAAGAAGGCTATTTAATGACTAATGCTCATGTAGTTGATCAAGCAAAATCTATATTCATACAGGTTCCATCTGCCGGCAAAAGACGATACGAAGTAGACATTATAGGAGTAGATCCGGAAAGAGATTTAGCATTGTTAAAAATTAAAGATTCTGAAATTGAAGATCTTAAAAAAGAACTAAAAATAAAAGATTTTTCATATTTTGAATTAGGAGATTCTGATTTAATTGAAAAAGCAGAAAAAGTAATAGCTCTAGGTTATCCCTTAGGTCAACAAGGGCTTAAAAGTACCAAAGGGGTGGTTAGCGGTAGAGAGCATATGGCAGGACAGTATTATATACAAATCGATGCTGCACTTAATAAAGGTAATTCAGGAGGGCCTACAATCGATAAAACAGGAAAAGTCGTGGGAGTTAACGTAGCGATATATCAAGGTGCTCAAAATGTGGGCTATATTGTTCCAATCAATGATGTCAAAAGATTTTTAGAGCAATTAAATAATATGCCTAGTGGTGATAATAAACCGAAATTAGTTCATAAACCATATCTTGGTGTAGTTTTTAGCAATGCTAATGACAATTTAACTAAATATTTAGGAAATCCTTTACCTGGCGGACTTTATGTAGTAGATATATATCCAAATAGTCCGCTTGATAAAGCTGGCTTAAAAGCTCAAGATATGATCTATAAGATAAATAACAACAGTGTAGATATATATGGCGAGATGTATGCACCTTGGAGCAAAGGCGACAAAATTTCTATAATCGATTATGTATCTCGATTAAAAGTGGGACAAGACGTTAATATAGAGTTTTATCGTCAGGGTAAAAAAAGGATTACTTCTTTTAAGTTCTCTCAAGCAGAAAGACCTCCAATTAGAAGAGTATATCCAGGCTATGAAAATATAGAATACGAGACTATTGGCGGATTAGTAATTATGCCTTTAACCTTGAACCATGTAGTTTTACTAGCTCAATACAATCCAGAACTTATACTTTATGCTGATGTAAAAAAACATATGAAACCAGCTCTTATTGTAACAAATATTATGCTAAATTCTCCAGCATACAGAAGTCGTTGCATTACTCCAGGAGCTGTAATTTCAGAGATTAATGGTCAAAAAGTTGAGACATTACAAGATTATAGAAATGTTTTAAAAAAATCTATTAATACTGGATGGTTCACAATCAAAACAACAGAAAATATTCTTGTAGTACTTAGTTTAAAAGAAATTTTAGATAATGAAAAAAAATTATCTGATACATATTTCTACCCATTATCAAAGCCATTTAAAGAACTGCAAAAAAGTTATAACAATGAAAAGTAAGATAACTACTTATAAATAAGGAATATCAATGTTAAATAATAAAAATAATAAGTTACTGTTTTACATATTACTCTTAGGTCAATTAATATCTAAATCCATTTTTAGTAATAACTGGAAGGATATTGAATCTAATACTCAAGATTCTGTTGTCCAAGTTCTATCACAAATAGCTAAATTTAATTGGACGGAACCTTATAAATCTCCAGAACAAATGCAAGCAACCGGTACTGCTTTTTTTATAAGCGAAGAAGGATACTTGCTGACAAACTTTCATGTAATAGATCAAGCAAAATCTATATATATAAATGTCCCATCTTGTGGCAGAAAATTACTTGAAGTTGAAGTCAAAGGCGTATACCCAGAACGCGATATAGCTTTAATGAAAGTAAAAAAAGAATCTTATGAAGAGATTATAAAGACCTTAGGGTACATACCATATCTTCCATTAGGAAACTCTGATGCTACCTATCGTACTGAACCGGTTCTTGCTTTAGGATATCCTCTTGGTCAAAGATACCTAAAAAGCACGGTAGGTGTTGTAGCTGGTCGTGATTTTATATCAGGATTTTCGTATATACATATAACAGCCCCAATCAATCCTGGAAATTCAGGAGGACCTCTTTTGAGTTTATCAGGAGAAGTAATAGGTATTAATACTGCTTACATAAAAGGATCACAAAATATATGCTTTATAGTACCAATAAACGAGGTTAAAAGCATTTTAGAAGATCTTTATAAAGTTAAATTATATAGAAAGCCTCAAATAGGAATCTCCTGCAATCATGCTACAGAAGAGCATGTACAATTACTAAATAACCCAGCGCCGGGCGGTTTATATGTAAATTACGTACTTACAGATTCATTAGCTTATAAAGCAGGAATAAAAAAAGGCGATATGCTATACGAATTAATATGGCAAGGAACTTCTTATCAAGTAGATGAATACGGCGATGTTAAAGTAGACTGGCGTGGTTGCGATAAAGTTTCAATAGGAGAACTAATTAACAGATTTCAATTGAATGACAAAGTAACTGCTATAGTTTACAGAAATGGTGAAAAGCTAGAATTAGATTTTTCTTTTGAATCTGACGTAAAACATCCTATACGCTATATATATCCAGATTATGAAAAAGAAGAAATAGATTATGAAGTATTTGGTGGTGCTGTCTTTATGCAACTAAGAGAAAATCATTTTGGTTTATTGCCAGAAAGTTATGCCATTAAGAAATATCATCATCCTGAAGCGCAAGCAAAACAAGCAATACTGATTACAAATATTTTCCCTGGATCTATAATGCACAAAGTACAGTGCTTCTATCCTGGAGCTATTCTTGACTCTATTAACAATCAAAAGATCAGAACCTTGGAAGATCTAAGAAGCACGTTAATAGACAGCATTAATAATTCAACATTATCTATTAAAACTAAAGACGGTTTTGCAACTGTACTTTCACTTGATAAAATATTAGAAGAAGAACCCAGATTATCAAATAATTTTGTCTATCCAATGAGTAAAACAATCAAACAATTGATAAAAATAAAAAGTTCAACTTTAGATAGTAAATTATAAAATTATAAAGTGAACATATTATTAACAAACAATATGTTCACTTTATTATATTTTAATTTATCTTTAGCAACAGGACTGAAATTATTTTCTTCAAACCACTCAAGTAATTCATTATAAAGCGGTATATCTTTATACCGCTTTATTAAATTTAACTCAATAAAAATAGCTTTTGCTGTTTTAATTATATTTCTAGAACTTTCAAGAACAGTCAATTCGGCTCCTTGCATATCAAACCAAAAAAAATCAACATAAGTAATATTGTTTTCTTTTGCCCATAATTCAAGTACTGTAGATTTTACTTCTTGCAATTGAAATTTAGTCTCAGGATGATTAGCAAGATCAGTCAAAGGCTCAAATAAAGAACTTAAAGCTGTAGATCTACCAGAGCTTACATACATATTTAAACTTTCAACTTTATTAGAAAGAGCAAAGTTATAACAAAAAATATTGTTATATATACTAGTATTTAAAACCAATTTATCATAAAGTTCCTTGACTGGCTCAAAAGAATAAATAGTAGCCTCATGCCAAAACTTAGCCATCCTAATTGCATCACGACCAATATGACCACCTGCTTCAACTATAACAGGATTTTTTGGTAAAAATTGAGATATAAACTGTTTAGAAATTTCGACTGTTTCTATATCATCTAAATTATATTTTTTAATTAACATATCTTAAAATTTGACTAAAGATTTTATTTTATTTAATACCACAAATTATAACAAATTATAAATAATCAAAAAATATTATTTTTTCATTTATTTACTTTTAATTTTTAGATTCTAGCATTCTAACAATTCCTAAATAGCCTTTATTAATTGCTACTTCTTTTGCTGTTTTATTATCTTTATTTTCAATCTTCGTATCAACGCCATAATCTAAAAGCCGTTTTACTAGATCTTCATTATTATCTTTAACTGCTAAAATTAAAATTGTATCTCCAGAACTATATTCTTTTACATTAAAATCAGCTTTATATTTTAACAATAATTTTACTATCTCTATTTTGCCATATTTATACGCAAGCATTAATGGAGTTTCTTCATACGATGTATAGTTATTAACATCTGTATTATTTTCTAAAAGCAGTTTTACTATTTCCTCAGAACCAACTTTAATAGCATACTTTAAAGCTGTATTTCCAAAAATCTTACCTTGAAAATTAGGATTTGCTTGATATTTCAGTAAAACTTCAACAACCCTTTTATGTCCTTTTGTACTAGCATACATTAAAAGGCTGTGATTATCTTCATCCAGAAGATTAGCATCAGCACCATAGTATTTAATAAATATTTCAGCAAGTTCATTATAACCATGTATAACAGAACATTTTAAAGCTTTATTACTATAATTTTTATCTTTATCAAAAATAATAAGTAACTTGAGTAATTCCTTTAGAGAATCTTCAGATTTATTATTTTCAAAAACTAAATCATCAAATAATTTATATAATCTACATTTGAGATAATCTTCATCTTGTTCTTTATATTCTAATTTAACTTGATTTATAAGCCTTTGATATATTTTTCTTACTATATTTTTTAAGTAAAAATCATCAACAAATAAATTAAACTTTTTACAGGTTAATCGTATATTCTTTATCTCTGGAGATAAAGTTTTCATGATTAAATAAAATTCATACAAATTATCACAACGTATGATATAAAAGTTTACTATCTTATTAAAGCATAGTACTAATAATTCATTAGGTAGACTTAATATATTAGTATCTTTATTTACATCAGATACTTCCATAGAGATCAAGCTATTAAAAAATAAGCATAATACAGTAAACCATTTAACTTTCATAATTTAGTCTCTAATTTAATCTATTAATATTATTAATAGCATTTCGTAACAATTGTGCTATTTCGTTATAACCTTTAGACATGGCAATATCTAAAGCAGTTTTACTTTCTTTATCCACAACACTTATATCAGCGCCAGCTTCAATTAACATTTCAACTGCTTCCTTATTATTGCTTCTAGCACACCACATTAAAGCAGTTCCTCCAAATAAATCTTCTTGAACATCAAGCTCAATCGACAAACATTTATTTAAAAGCAAATTAATAACCGCATTATTACTATTCTTTGCAGCTTTGATTAAAGCAGTATTATTTTCCATACCTTTAGCATTAACATTAACTCCAGCTTTAATCAAAAAATGTATCATCTCTCTAGGAGCAGCTCCAGAAGCCAAAATAAGTATCGTACATTCAAATTTATTGACAGCATTAATATCAGCACCTTCTATAATTAACTTAATAGCTTGTTTTAAATCTAAATTAGTCATATATACTTTATCTAATATTTGAACCAAATTTTTTGTAAAAAACTCTTTAGGAATATAACTAAGTTCTACTTTATTGTTTTCTTTTAATAAACTATATTTTTTTTCTATTATATCTTTTAAAGACTGATCCTGGACTATTCTATTGAGAGTAGAGCAAATTAATCTTATTTTTTTTACTTCCTTAGCAAAGCTCTCTTGATTTAAATAAAAATCAACTATATCGTTCCATTTAGTAGAATAAGAAAGCATTATATGCTTAAAACAATTTAAAATGATCTCTTCAGGAATAATTTGTAAAAAATTATTTTGAGCATAGCTACTTGATATAATAAAACTAGGCAGAATTAATAAAAATGTTATTTCTTTTATTTTATTCATTTTTACAAGACCTTTTTTATTTTTATAAATCATCATCATATAAATCATTATACAAATATAAATAAAAAAAGCAATAAAAATAGGTTTGTAATGCTAGACCTTCAGTGCTTTAATAATCGTTTATATATTTAAAATAAAATCAATATCATAATATCTTGATCAATTTTTTACTTTTGAAAATATGATTTCTATTATCGATTGATTCAACTATTTCATGATAACCTTTATTTAAAGCAACAGTTCTTAAATTAGTCAAACCCAATCTAAAGTTATAAAAAACATAATCTAAATTAACATTAGGATTGTTAATAAATATTAATATTATATCTAATAAATCTCTGCGTATATTTTTGCGACATCTTATAACTCTTGAATCAATAGCAGAAAGATAATTCAAAGTGCTAATCAAAGAATTAATCCCACAATGATCTTCAATATTAACATTAGCACCTAAATCTATACAAAATTGAACTATCCCCTTATGTCCATTAGAAGCTGCAATTCTTAATAATGTATACCCATGATTATACTTCTTATTAATATCTACTCCGCAAAATACTATTTTAATACATTCTTTTAGATCTTGATAAGTTATAACTTTTTTCCTTAAAATATTGTTCATTTTTCTATTAAGAAATTTTGTCTTTTTATTGCTATACTCTTCTTTTACTTGTTTCCTTAAGACTTGATAAAGTTCGTTATATCTTTCTTTAACAGTTCTTTGTAAAATATCTTTTAATAACCTATCTTGAACTAGTCTATTTAATCTACTACAAGTTAAACTTATACTTTTTAAGTCTTGAGACAAATTATATTTATCATTATAAAATTCAAATATATCTTTATATCTATCTATCCTGGAATCAATGAACATTCTTAAGCATAGAAGTAATATTTCATCAGGTTGCTCTAGCATATCACATGATTTATTAACCACAACTTTTTGCATAGCTAAAATTTCACTAAATAAAAAGCCCAATAAAATTAAACTGATATATTTTATATTTTTCATTTATATACCTTTTGTTTATAAAATCTAAAAATTTATATATCGAATAATCATACAAGTATAAATAAAAATATCAAGTTTAATAAATACATCAATAAAAAAGACCTAGAGTTTTATACTAGGTCTTTTTACATTATTAATTTTATTTTAATTAAGAGAGCAAACAACTTAAATCATTATCATTTTTAACTAAAGCTTGTAGCAATTTAACTATATCCTCGCAACCATGTTTTTTTGCAATACTTATAGCTGTCTCACCAAGAAAATTTATAACGTTAATGCTAGCATCTTTTTCAATCAGTATTTCTACTATATCTCTACAACCTTTTTGGCAAGCATGCATTAAGGCTGTATACCCAAACTGATCTGGTATATTAACATCTGCACCTGCTTTTATTAGTAATTCTAATATTTCTTTATGTCCATTAGAAGATGCCCATGTTAAAGCTGTCTTTTCACATTTATTTGTACCATTAACATTAGCACCTAATTTTATTAATATTGCTACTATTTCTTTATATCCATAACCAGATGCCCATGTTAAAACTGTAAATCCACATCTATCTGTAAAATTAACATCAGCACCTGCTATTATTAACCTAACTGCTAACTTTAAATCTTCTTCAGATATTTTTGAATCTACTTCAAGTATTTTACTTAACTTTTGATTAAGTTGATCAGTAGAAAAATTTTTATATTCTTCTTTAATTTGTTCTTCTAACTTTTGAAGTCTTTGTATTTTAAGAATATTAAGATCATTAAAAGTTTGAATATAAAGAGCACGCCATGCTTTAGAAGTTGCAGCTAAACCTTGCATTTTACCAAGATTAATTTTAGGTTCTTTAAATATATCATTCCAATTAAGAATATCTTCTCTATAACCTTGTTCAATAATATAAATTAGAAGTTCATTAGAAAACTGTGATAATAGTGATTCTCCATATTGAAAATCTCTCTCTATTTGTTCAGTGCTTTCCATTGCCATAATATTACCTGTCAATATTATTGGCAGTATTATTACATATAAATGTTTCAAATGATTCATGTTTTCCTATATATATTTTATTTTAAATATTATTATTATATTAAATATTATACTAAAAGAGATAAAATATCAAAAATAAAAGTATCTTTGGGTTATTTTAATAAGATTAATAAATGGCCTATCTTTAAACTATTTATCATATTGTACTTTTATTAAAACTTCAGTTACTATTTATTTAAACTAAATTATGATATTCTTATTTTGATAAAATTGATAAAATAACTTATATATAAATTATAAATGAATGAAAAAAAACGACTTGATATATTAATTAAAGAAAGATATAAAAATTTTAGCAAAAACCAAATACAAAACTTTATTATTCAGGGCAAAATCAAAATAGACAATAAAATTATTACAAAACCTGGCTCTTTTGTTCCAGTAAACGCCAATATTCAAGCAGATATCGAAGAACCCAAATATGTATCTAGAGCAGGATTTAAGCTAGAGAAAGCTTTGAATTACTTCTCGATAAATGTTAATGATAAAGTTATACTAGATGCAGGTCTATCAACCGGAGGTTTTACAGATTGCTTAATACAAAGAGGAGCAAAAAAAGTTTATGGTGTAGATGTTGGCTCTAATCAAGTACATGAAAAAATAAGATCTTATTCAAACGTTATAATACTTGAAAAAACCAATTTAAGATACTTAGTAACTTTAGATGAGAAAGTAGATATAGTAACGTTAGATTTATCTTTTATTTCTATACTTAAAGTTATAGATGCTGTCAAAAACTTAATGAAAGATAACGCAGAACTAATTACTTTAATAAAGCCCCAATTTGAAACCGATAAAGACCAAATTCCATCAAACGGAGTCATTAAAGATCCTGAACTGCATAAAAAAATAGTTGAACATGTCGTTAAAGAAATAAAAGAGAAAAATTTTAAGCTCATAGGTCTTACCGAATCTCCTATAGAAGGGTCAAGTGGCAATAAAGAATTCCTTGCTTATTTTATCAGATGCTAAGACCTCGCTTTTTTTAATATTTATGGTATTATATAATTAAAATTTGAATAACTGTGCCCGTAGCTCAATGGATAGAGCGCCAGACTTCGAATCTGTAGGCTGCAGGTTCGAATCCTGCCGGGCACACCACTTTAAGCCTGCGCCTGTAGCTCAGTAGGATAGAGCAACAGATTCCTAATCTGTAGGTCACAGGTTCGATTCCTGTCAGGCGCACCAATCTAAAATCTAATAAAATTCAATCTAAGTACAAATAATGATAAAAAATATAAAACAAAATTTACTCTGGCAAGAAGGCAAAACTATCCTTATTAAAATAGCAGTATTAATAGCAATAGCATTTTTAATAAAATCTACCGTATTTAGCATATTTTGCTTAATAGTTATATGGTTTAGTTTTTACTTTTTTAGAAATCCAGATAGATTATTATCGGAAATAGATCAATTAGATATCATCTCTCCTTCTGATGGTAAAGTTATTGATATTGCTTATAACCTTGATAATTCTGAATATGCTCAAAAAATATCGATATTTTTATCTCCACTTGATGTACATGTTAATTGGATACCAATTGACGGAGAAATAGAAAAAGTAGAATATAAAAGTGGAACCTTTGCTTTTGCATTTACACCCAAAAGCTCTGAACTTAATGAAAGAAATGATATCGTAATAAAAGATAGTAAATCAAGAAAAGTATTAGTAAGACAAATAGCAGGTACTATTGCTCGAAAAATAGTGTGTTGGGTCAAGAATAAAGAACAAGTAAAATTAGGCCAAAAGTACGGTATGATAAAGTTCGGTTCGCGAGTAGAGATATTTTTACCAAAAAATGTCGAAATTAAAGTAAAACTTTCCGATCGGGTAATTGGTGGGAAAACTATAATAGGAAAATGGCCATGTTAGTTAGATTAAGAGCTATAAAAAATATTAAAAGCAATAGAAATAGATATAGAAGATCTGTTCCATGTTTGTTTACTTTTTTAAACGCAATATTTGGATTTTTATCTATATTAAAATCTTTTGAAGGAAACTATAGATTATCAGCTTTATTTATAATACTTGCTGCTTTAATGGATATGTTAGATGGTAAAATAGCACGTGCTTTAAACTCATCAAGCGGTTTTGGCATGGAACTAGATTCTTTAAGTGATGCTATATCTTTTTGTCTAGCTCCTACTATATTACTTTATTGTTGGTTACCAAAAAATAATCTAATGTTTATTACATTAAGTATACTTTCTTTTTACCTTTGTAGCGGAATATCAAGACTTGCTAAATTTAATACCAAAACTATGCCAAAAACTAAAAATTATGAATTTATAGGACTACCAACTACAGCAGCTGCATTATTAATAGTAACATTTGTATTATCTTGTAATAATTTATTACTTAATACTATGCTAAAGAAATTTTTTATCTTGGGTCTAGTTTCTATAATAAGTTTACTTATGATCTCTAATTTAAAATTTAGCTCAATAAAAAATTTTAAAATTTTTAAAGTATATACTCTATTTATCTTCTTATTAGGCATAATATTAACTTACTATTTTGGATATATATTACTATTTTTAGGCTTTTTATTATACGTAGTATATAATATCAAAAAAAATATTTTAATCTTAAAAAAATCCTAAAGACTCTAAGACTTCTCTTAATTGAAATAGTGGCAACCCTAGTACTGCTGAATAAGATCCGTTTATATACTTTAGAAATTGCATTCCAATACCTTCTATAGTAATAGCACCTGATGCTTTTAAAGCATTACTGTTTTTGATGTAAAAATCTATATATTGATCAGGTACATGGAAAATATATTCTGAGCTTATAGATCTTATTTCTCTTTTTAATACTACCCATTGATTAGTTGTATAAATTCTTTTGTCAACACAAAAAGCTGTAGTACAAATATTAATCTGCTGATGAGTATTTTTTAGCATTGAAACCGCATGATCATAATCTTTAGGCTTACCTAAAAAAGTTTTATTACGATCTTGACCTAAAGTATCTGCAGTTAAAACAAATCTAATTTCACCTTCATAACCACTTTCAAAAGAAACTTGCTCAATTTTAGAAAGCGCTATTTTTTTTACATTTTCTTCAAGTGAAATATTTGGGTTAATTTCTAGTTCTTGAATATCATAATCTAAAACTGTAAAGGATATATGACTTTCTTTTAATAAATCCTGTCTAGAAATAGACTTAGATGCTAAATATATTTTGTTTTTTGATAACATAAATATTCTATTACTGGTTAAAATTGCCACTAAAGCAATATCAAATTTAAATACTTTAATTTTCTTATCATTTTATCACGATAATTAAATATTGTTAATCACGAAACTTAAAAAGTATCCCTGAGAGCAAGACAATAAATTATAGCTCCTGGCATAATGCTAGCTTTTGACGATCTATTTTTATTCATATAAGATTAATACATATAAATGCTTTAAAATAAAATATAAATTAAATAGATAAAAATGAATAAACTGAAATACTTATATATAATATCGTTATCAATTCTTTTTCTCAATAATAACATGATCTCTATGGAAAAAACTGCAGATGAGCAAAATGAACAATCACTAATATTATGTCTTCCTGATGAACTTATAGCGTGCATTATTGAACAATATGCTAAAGAATATATCAAAAATTGGAATGATATTTTTTATTTTAATCAAGCAGATTTTAGAAAAATACGCTTAATTTGTCGCATATTTAATAGATGTTATGAAGAAAAACGACTAATACCCTTAATACAAGATTTAAAACAAAAAAGGTTCTTGGAATTGTTTGTTATATTAAAAGATCAATCTCAAAAAGAATATAAAGATTTATATAGCAATACACTTAATCTTAATCAAAAGTTAATCAAAATCCTAAATAAAGATGGAGGTTTCATTACAAGAGGAATATCTAAAGATGATTTAAAAACAGCAATTAAGTTAATATTAGCAGATGCTGATGCTAATGCTAGAGATAAACATGGCTATACTATTTTAATGAAAGCTTCTGAAACCGGATCTCAAGAGATCGTAAAAATACTTATCCAAGTCGGTGCTAAGGTTAATACTAAAGATTATGTATTGAGCTATACTCCTTTAAACTTCGCTTCTCGAAATGGTCATAAAGTAATAGTAAAAATGCTTATTCAAGCATATGCTAATGCTAATGCTACCGATAAACATGGCTATACTGCTTTAATACATGCTTCTAAAAGCGGTCATAAAGAGATAGTTAAAACACTAATTTCATCAGATGCTGACGTTAATACTAAAGATACCTGCGGTCATACTGCTTTAATGCACGCTTCTAAGTATGGTCATAAAGAGATAGTAGAAATATTAACAAAAGCTGACGCTGATGTTAACGCTATATCCAATATAGGTTATACTGCTTTAAGACTGGCTTCTGAAAATAATCATGAAGAGATAACTAAAATACTAATTCAAGCGGGTGCGATTTCTATGTTAATACCAGAAACAGAGTTCTAAACATAGCGAAAGAACAAGAATAAGTAATAAAATTAATAATTTATATCATTCCTAGAATAAAACTCTAGGTCTTTTCCTTTTTAAAATAATATAGAAATACTTTTGCTTTTGATATTTTATCTCTTCTAGTATAAATTAATTCAAACAGGATGTTTAAAATAAAATATATAGGTTCAAAAAATGAATAAACTGAAATATTTATATATAATATCATTATCAATTCTATTTCTAAATAATAACATAATCTCTATGACCCGAGCTAAAGTTAACCAAGATTATAATGAACAATATTCAATGTTATACCATTTACCACAAGAACTTGTAGTTTATATTATTGAGTTAAAAAGTAGAAATTATATTAATAATTGGGACGATATTTTTACTTTTGATGAAAAGATTCTTAAAGAGAAAATAGAAGAAATGAAAGAATTACGTTCAACTTCTATTAGATTATATTGCCTATTTTATGAATCTTTAACAATATTAAAAAATTTAAAACAAAAGAAGTTTTTAGAATTATTTGACTTATTGAGAAGGCAATCTCAAGATGAATATAAAAATTTTTCCTCTGATCAACTTAATCAAAAGTTAATTAAAATATTAAATAAAAATCAAGTAACTGAAGAAGATTTAAAAACATCAGTTAAATTAATATTATCTGGCGCTGATGTTAATACTAAAAACCACGAGGGTCATACTGCTTTAATAATAACCGCTACATATGGACATAAAATGATAGCTGAAGTTCTTATTCAAGCTAAGGCTAATGTAAATATTGAAAATAACCAAAATAGTAATGCTTTAATGCTTGCTTCTTACGCTGGTCATGAAGCGATAGTAAAATTGCTTTTAACAAACAAAGCTGATATTAACACTAAAGATCTACATGGTGATACTGCTTTAATGTATGCTTCATATAATAATCATAAACAAGTAGGTGAAATTCTTATTCAAGCTAATGCTGAGATTAATGCTAACAATAATGAAGGATTTACCGCTTTAATGATGGCTTCTCAAAATGGTCATAAAGATATAGTTGAATTACTTTTAATTAATAAAGCTAACGTTAATAATAAAAGTATAGAGGGCTATACTGCCCTAATGCTTGCTTCTCAAAATGGTCATAAAAATATAGTAACCTTACTTTTACTTAATAAAGTTGATGTTAATGCTAAAAGCAACTGCGGCGCTACTGCTCTGATGAGTGCTATTATAAATAATCATATAGAAATAGTTGTACTACTTTTGGCGAATAATGCTGATGTTAATATCAAAAGCAACGGTGGATATACAGCTTTAAGCCTAGCCAAATCTGGAGGGAACGAAGATATAATTCAGTTATTATTATATGCAGGAGCTCGTGATAGTTTTTTCTCTTGTTCGCTGTGGTAAGAAATAAAATAAAAACTTAAATTCTTTTTTCTTGAACAATATTTTTATTTAATATTACATTAATTTGAATAAATATCTTTTATAATTAATTAATATCTTCTACTATAAAATCAAGTTCTGTGTTTTTCAGCTTCTTCGGTTATTAAAAAACAATCTAAAGAAAAATATATAAGAAAAGGCTGTTTACTTTATTAAGTAATAAGATTAAAAATTTATATCAAGATCTAGTATAAAATGCTAGGTCTTTTTTCTTTATTAGATAAAAATGATAAGAAACAAAATTTAGACAAAAAAAATAACAATTAAAAATTGTTACTGAAATTAAGAACATAATATTAAAATTGAATAGCAATTCAATGGCTGGGGTAGAAGGATTCGAACCTCCGAATGCCAGGATCAAAACCTGGTGCCTTACCACTTGGCTATACCCCAAATAAATTGCTTAATTTATTGATTGTCTTCTTTTAAAGAAGCAAAATCACCTGAAGATTGAGCTCTTTCATATTCTTGAATGATCATATCTTCAATCATTTTTCTAGTTTCTGAATTTAAAGGATGAACTATATCTCTAAATGATCCATCCTTACGTCTACGAGATGGCATCGAAACAAATAAACCCTTGTGGCCTTCAATAACTTTCAAGTCTCTGACAATAAAAGAATTTTCAAAGACTATAGTTGCATAAGCTTTAAGTCTTCCACCCTCTCTTGATGGATATACTTTTACTTCCGTAATTTTCATAGAGCAATCCTTAGACGTTGCATTATTAAATGCATTTGTTTAAATATAACTAATATTTTATTCAAATTTATAAAATGAACAAACTTATATTTGTATCACTGCTAATTATATTACAAAAAAATTTAGCTGTAAAGCAAATTATTTCAAAAAAAATTTCAATAATCAGTTCCAGAAATACTTTAGATATATCTAATACTGATAATATCTACGTTATATTATAAATACTTCAAAACAATTGTCAAGAAATTATTTTTTTTCTGCTGCTCTTAATTTAGCAGAGCGAGAAGAAGGATTATTTTTAAGCTCTTCATCACTGGCTGTTACTACATGCTTAGTTAAAACATTAAAAACATCGCCATGATCTCTAAAGAACTGTTTAACCATACTATCTTCTAAAGAATGAAAGCTTATACAAACAATAGGAGAACTTTCTTTAAGTAAATTAATAGATTGAGATAATAATGATCTAATATTATTAAGTTCATCATTAATTACTATTCTAAGAGCCTGAAATACTCGAGTAGCTGGATGAATTTTGGAACCTTGACGTGGTACTATAGATTCAATTAATTGAGCAAGATCTTTAGTTGTTCTTATCTTTTCTGTCTTTCTTATCTCTATAATGGCTTTTGCTATTTTTTTAGAATTACTATCTTGACCATACTTATAAAAAATATCAGTTAATTCTTTTTCACTTGCTTTGTTAATTATATCGTATGCAGTTATTCTAAAATGTCCTGGACTCATTCTCATGTCAAGAGGAGTATCAACATTAAAAGAAAATCCGGCACTTTGTTTAATTTGATATTGTGAAGTGCCAAAATCTGCAAGTATTCCATCAACTTGCTTGATTCCAATAGTTTTTAACATATTAGTAATATTACTAAAATTACTCCACATTAAATGGACTCTATCTCCATAAATTTCTTGAAATGCAGGTCCATTAATTTCTATAGCATTTTTGTCCCAATCAAAAGCTATTACTTGAACAGTCGGATCTGATTCTAGAATTGCTCTAGTATGACCACCCGCACCAAAGGTAGCATCTACATAAATTTTATTTGCAGTTGGCTTGAGGTACTCAAGTACCTCATTAACCAAAACTGATTTATGATATAAATTATTATTTTCCATATATTTAAATTTTACTCTTTAAGCTCATTTACCAAGTTGTTAAGTTCAACTGATCTTGAACCTTTTACTAATATAACTGCTTCTCTATCAAGTTTTGATTTAATATGATTTACGGCCTCTTGCCAATTTTTTACATGTTCAAAGCTTAACCCTACAGGAACCGTATTTCTTGCAAACCCTACCAAATCACCTACTAAAACTACATGATTTAAAGATGGAGCTTTTCTTAGAAACCTACCTAATTGACGATGCCAGAAAGAACTATTCACTCCTAATTCAAGCATATCTCCAAGAACTGCAATCTTTTGACCTTTAGATTCAAATTTTTCAAATGCTAGTAAAGCAGCTTTTACACTTTCAGGAGTTGCATTATAACAATCATCGATTAAAAGACCTTTAGAATATTTTAAATTAGCTTGCTGGAATCTACTATTAATAACTAAAGGCATTTGGATACCTTTAACTATAAATTCAGAATTAATATTAAGTAAGTAAGATATAGCAGTTGCTGCAAGTACATTAGTAACTCTACCTGGATGGTTCGTATCTAAAGTAATTTTATATCGATTTTTATAAAGTTTAAGAACAAAATTAGTACTTAGATTATTAGCTTGTATCTTTCTTGCCTGAACTTGATTGGTAGTTTTAGAACCAAATCTAATAATTGGATGATTATAAGATATATTGGCAAGAATTGGTTGATCACCATTAACTATACCGATATTGCTTTCTTTAAAATGTTTAAAAATATCTTTCTTCTCATTTGCTATATCAAATATAGATCCAAGTCCTTCCATATGACTATGCCCTATTGAAGTAATACAAGCACTTGTCGGACGTACTATATCTGCAAGTAAAGACATCTCGCCACGTTTACTTATGCCCATTTCTATAATAGCTACTTTATGATAAGATCTCATACGTAATATATTTAAGCTAACACTAACAGGAGAATCTTCATAAATAACAGAAGAGATAAAAGGAACATTTGCTAGTTCTAAAATATTATTTAAAATTTCTTTAGTTGAAGTTTTTCCTACAGATCCAGTAATACCTATAACAGGATAATCAAATAAAGATCTCCAATGAGTCGCTAAAGATATTAATGCTTCTTTAGTATTAGGAACAATAGCAACAAAAAGTTTTTTGAGTATATCAGGACTAATTTTATTAAGTATATCTTTTTTACTTTTATCTATAATAAGACCTGAAATATCCTTGTTTATTGCTTCAGTTAAAAAGTCATGTCCATCATGCCTTGTACCTTTTAAAGCAACAAAAATATCTCCTTTTTTTGCTTGTCTTGAATCTGCTGTTATAGACCAGTCTTTAGGTACATCTAATGATAAAAATTCTACCTCAGGTATAGCCAATTTAAAAAATTCTTTATCAAAATGCATAAAGTAAACTCCAAAATGTTATAAAACTTAAATAAACATAACTAACAAAAGAAAAACACTATTTTTACATTTGTCAAGAAATAAAATTAAAATATATCTAACATACATGATAGCTTTTATTTTTATATAATGCAAATGCTTTCTAAAACAATTTATTAAGTTATTTAAAATAATAAATATTTTTAATAGAATAATAAAAACTCATTCTTAATAACAAAAATACTAAAAAAAACATTCACTTAAAATTAGATAATTAAAAACAAGATCAAATTCTACTTGCTTATAATATTTTAACGAATTAATATACTCAAAATAATAGTCATAACTATTTTTTTAGGAGAATAATATGAAGCAAATATTTAAATATATCTTATTTTGTTCAACATTTTTATTTGTAAACAAAATATTAAGTGAACACCAGGATCATTCAGAGTCTATAGATTGCTGTCCCAAAGAGTCTAAATACCAAAGAAAGACTTTTTTTTTACCACGTTCTCAAGGGACCAATACAGCAAGATGGTTATCAGGATGGGAAAGATTTTTAGCTCCTTATCCATGCCATATTCAAAATGGAGCTTTAAATCTAGTGATAGAGCGTACTGATTCTTTTCATGGAGGTATAATCTCAGATTATCTATTTGGTGCTAATTATTTAAAATTTAAAGGCAGTCAAATTTGTAATCGTAATCCAGAAACAGATATAATTGCTGATAACTTTGGATTATCAACAACTTACAAGGGCACTTTATATTTTAACCCTAAAATAAGAAATGTAATAATAGAAGTAAATTATTATTTAGCATTAGATACATGGATTGAGGGATTATATACAAGAATTCATTTCCCACTTACAATAACTTCATGGGATTTAGGAGTAGGAGTTAAAGAAAATACTCAGGAATTAAGACCGGTATTTCCTGATTGTTATATGAGTCAAGATAATACACGGTATACTCAAACATTGTCCAGTATAAAACAAGCACTATCTGGATATGGCTTATTTGGAGATATGAACTCTCCGTTTGATTTTGGAAAATTTCCTTTTTGCGCTAATAAAAAAAGCGGTATTGCTGATATATATTTAGTATTAGGATGGACAGCTTGTGGAGCTCCTACCGATTATTTAGCATTCTTCTTGCAAACAATTATTCCTGGAGGAAATAAACCTTGCGGCATAAAATTCTTTGAACCAATAGTTGGAAACGGAAGAAGATGGGAAGTAGGATTTGGATCTGAAGGACGCCTTAATCTATTAAGCTCTGAAAATCAATCTTTAGATATATTTTTCCTTGGATATGTAAATTATAGATTTAAAGCATTTCAAATTAGATCTTTTGATTATCTATACAACGGATTTTTTAGCCGCTATATGCTTCTTAAAGAGTATAATAAAAATCTAGCTTATGCAGGCAATATGCTCAATTCTATTGATTATACAACAAAAGCGGCTCGTGCTGGTGATAATTTAATTGGAGATGCTTCATTCAAATTATCATATTATATATGGAAATTTGGTTTTGATATTGGATATAACATTTGGGGCACTACAGCTGAAAGAATAAATATTGTAAAATCTGTTTATCCCTCTGATTTAAATCACAGGGCTTTTGGCTTTAAAGGAACTACAGGCATTTGCTATAGAACACTTAATGAAAATACAGGCACTATTACAGATGGAAGTTCTTTACATGCAACTTCAACTCAATCTACAATAACTCAAGCAGGTCCTATTGATAATCCTCTTGAGATAAATTTAGAAAATGGAGAAATACCAATTACTTGGGATAGTCCGACCTCAGGTAATGTAATAGTTGCTCAAAATTCTAATCCTTTAGTAAAAGTTAGAGTAAGAGATCTAGATAGATGTTCAGCTGCAGTTCCTTCTCAATTAAGTCATAAATTCTTTGCTCATATTGGATATACTCATTTTGGGGTTGATTGGGAACCGGAATTAGGTTTAGGAGGAGAAGTTGAATTTAATGGAAGAAGAAACTTAAAAACAACAATTGATCAATGGGGTATTTGGGTAAAAGGACAAATAGCTTTTTAGATAGACTTAATTAAATTTATAAAGCATTAACTTAAAAAATATAGGCATTATTATTTAAATATGATAATGCCTATTTATAAATTTATATAATCTGAATAACTATCATTAACCAAACTAATGAATACTCTCAAAGCTATTGATCAAGCTTTGCTCCTCTTTTTATTAACATATCTATTACTTGTTTATAGTTCATATCGGGAAATACCTGTGATTTTTCAGTTGCTATACGTAAGGTTTTGTTTTTATAATCTTGACTTTTACCCTTAATAGCTCCTTTTAAAATCAAATATTTAGCAATTTCAGGGCGGAAATTCCTTAATGATATAGTTAAGGCAGTATCTCCCTCTCTGTTCTCATGATAAATATCTGCTTTTTTTGTAATAAAAAATTTCACAACATTAGATTTACCGCTTTGAGCTGCTTTAATTAGAGGTGTATTGCCATAATTATCTTGAAGGTTAATATCAACTCCATTTTCAACAAACCATTTTATAAGCGTGGCATTTATAGTTCCAGCATCCAAACCCTTCATTAAAATAGTCATTCCCTTTTGAGAAGACCGAAGGTTAGGATTTGCCCCGGCCTCTATAATCTTAGCTGCATCTGGATAATCTTTATCATAATAACCGCGATTCAAGATACTTAATAGCTTTAAATCAAGTAAAGATTTATTCGCTCCATTTTTTATCAATTGCTTCATCTCAGGTAATCCAAGTGAAAACGTAGGTCCACTTAAAAAATTAGTAGCATTAAGTAAATTAAAAAGCTGAATATCAAGTTTGGCTATTTGATCAAATTTGATTTTAATATCATCTTTAAATTTTTTATCTTTAATAAAAGCGTTAAATTGATCAATGGATAAACCTAGATCTTTAATAGCAACTAAATCTAAATCTTTTGTAGCTATATAGAACAATTTTTCAAAATATTTATTAGCAGCTTCTATACCACGAAACTTACCCATAATACCTGCAAATTCTTGTAAATGTTTTCTTATCAAATCTCCACTTAACATTTTATGAATTATAGCTTTTTCTAAAATAGAAGCCCAAAGTTCGTTAGGCAAGCTTGGTAGTTGCTTTTTTATTTCTTCAGATTCATTTTTTCTCATACTAAACAAAAAATTACTTCCTTGTATTAATCCTAAAATAATAAATATAGGAATCGAAAATTTTTTCATATTTTCCTTTAAATAAAATTCATTCTTTATTTTAAATATAATTACTATTATTATAATATTTTTTCAAAGATTTAGTCAATTTAAATTATTTTTGAATTTATAAAAATTAAAGACATTAATTATTGCAAGTATATTATATTTAAAATTATAAGATACAGATACTACTTTAAATTATAGTATCTGTTTATAGACCACGTTTTTATTGATATAAATTAATGAATTGCACCTTTGGCCTGCAATATTTTCATTATATCAGTATAACCTTTTATTTTTGCTATTATTAAAGCAGTATTACCATCTTCATCTTTAAGATTAAGATTTGCTTCTTTTTCTATTAACATCTTAACAATATCTTCATAACCTTTTTGAATTGCTAGCATTAAAGCGCTATCTCCATATCTATCTTGAATATTAATATCAACTTCTTTTTCAATCAATAACTTAGCTATCAGTGTTTGATTGCATTGCAATGAGATTATTAAGGCGGTATTACCATCTTCATCTTTACAATCAAGCTGTGCTCCTCTTTCAATTAACATAAGAGAGATATATCTAGGCAATTTTGAAATTGCATTCATTAAAGGGGTCTTGCCTTCTCTATCTGCAATATTAATGTCAGCTCCTCTTTCAATAAGCAATTTTGCTATTTCTACATGTTGATTTTTTAATGCTGCTATTAAAGCGGTATCGCCAATTCTAGATCTGTGATTAAGTTTTGCTCCTTTTTCAATTAAGAGATTAATTATATCTTTATTCGTCTCATCCTTATAAAAATAACCAATTTCAGATGCATACATTAAAGCCGATTTACCGTATTTATCTTCAGCATTAACATTAGCTCCACTACTAATTAGTAATTTCGATATTTGAGCATACTTATTTTTTAAGCCCTTTATTAAAGCTGTATCACCCATCTCATCTACAGAATCAAGCATTACACCTTTAGCAATTAACATAGCTGTTATAACTCTATTACCATTTTCAACTGCATAAATTAAGGGTGTAGATTTACTTTGACTTGATTGCAAATTAATATCAGCCCCCATCTCAATCAACAACTTAGCTGCTTCTAACTTAGCTATAATTGCTTCTTCTCTAGATTGCAAATCCCTAGGATTCTGCTTCTTTGCATTGGGAAACAAATACATAGATTTAGTATCATCCATTGATATTTTATCCGTATCACATAATGCTATCATTAAAGCGGTATTTCCAGACATATTTTTAAGGTTAATATTGGCACCTGCAATAATTAAGTTCATAACTTTTTGCCAATATTGATAAGTTCTAGAAGTATTATTCAACATATTTAACAAACCTAAATTAAGTTCTTCTTGACTTAACTTATTTTCTTTTCTTATTTTATTAATTAATAACTGAAAAAGTTTTTCTTTAACTCTATCTTTTAGTAGATTATCTTCAAATAAACCTCTAAAGAACCTGTTTACTAATTTTAATTTAGGAAAACTACGATTAAAATCTCTATTAAAAGTCAAAATATCAGATTTCCACCGATCTAAATGGATCTTAAGCAAATCACCAATTATTGCCTTTTCTAAAATATCACTCCATAATTCATTGGGCATTCCTAAAAAGGACTGAATATAATCTTCAGTTCTTATATTTTCAACTTCCATAGCCAATAAAGAATTACTTAAAAATAATCCCAAAACGGCAATAAAATAATTTAATTTTTTATTCATAAAATCCTTTATAATCATAATTATTTTTTAAATTTATCAGCATTCTTAATTTCTAATATATATTTTTTACAAAAATTGTCAATTTTATTAATTAAAATTCAACTAAACAAAAAATTTTATAAGAAAAATTATGAAAAGCTCAACATACAAAAATCAAAGCCAACAAAAATAGCTATGCATAATTTAAAAACTTATATTGATATAAATTAATAGTGTGAATTATTGCAGAAAAAAAAAGGATTCTATAATTTTGAGCTTAAATAAGAACCAAACGGCAATACAGCAATTAGGAGTTGCCTTTAATGACTATTAAACTCTTTAAAGTATTAAGTTTTATATTATTAACCACATATCCATTTAATTTATTATCTAAGTCAGAAGATGATATAATTCTAGAAGAAACTCAGACTCAAATGCCTTGCCTTATTAATAGAAGCTGCCTTGATTGCCAAACTTCTAACTGTAATACTTGTCATACTTGCAAAGATAATGCTTGTAGAGCATGCGCCAATAAATATAGAAGAAGATACTTGCCAGGTTGTTATAGATGTAATAACTCAAAAATCAAAAGATTTAATTCTTTTCCGAGACAATGTGATTGCGATCGGCAAAATACTAGATTTTGCCGATTAACTTCTTATTGCGACAGTTGCCCTGCTAATTGTAATGTATTTTGCAATAGACCAAGATCAATTTTTACTATCCGATCTCAAGGATCAAATACAGCTCGTGAATTAGTTGGTTGGGAAGGATTTATTTATGCATTTAGGCCTAATGAAAATTTTATTACTACATCTAACACAATAGAATATACTCAATCATTTCGACCATATTCTATTGCTCGAATACTTTTTGGAGGTTGTACACTTAACTTTGCAGGTAGTCAAATAACAGATAGAACTTCTTGTCAATTAATTGCAGACTACTTTGGATTATCTCCTGATTTTCAAGGAGAACTAAGAGTAAATCCAATAATTGAAAATGTCATATTTGATAATCAAATTTTCTTTGGGCTAAATGCAATATCTTGCGGGCTTTATTGTCGAGCAAATATGCCTCTTGTTTGGACTAAATGGAATTTAAATCCTGTTGCATGTACACAGAATGAAAATTGTACTAACTTTCCTGCATGCTCTATGGCCCCAGAAGAAGTACCAGCAACTTGTGATATTCTGACAGCATTAAGCGGTAACTTTACATTTGGAGAGATGCAACAAAGATGGCAATATGGCAAATTTTCGTCACAAGCATTAACCAAATTCGGCGTTTCTAATATAGATTTGATTTTAGGATACAATAATTATATGACAGAATTTTATCATTTTGGGTTTTATATTCACGCTATTATGCCTACGGGAACTAGACCTAATAGTAGATATATATTTGAACCAATCATTGGCAATGGTAAACACTTTGAATTAGGGGGAGGAATATCTGCTCATCTTATATTATGGTCTAGAGGCCCTGATCGCAGTTTAACTGGATATCTACAAGGTTATGTTACGCATATGTTTAAAAATAGACAGTTAAGATCTTTTGACTTTTGCCAAAACGGCCCATTAAGTCGTTATATTCTTTTAAAAGAATATGATCAAGTAGATAATGAACTTGTTTATAATGGAAACCTAATTAATGCTATTAATTATAATACACGCTTTGCCGAAGTCTCTATATCAGTAAAAGGTGATGCTAGCGCTTTACTTGCATATCGATCTCCATGCACCAATTTAGACTTAGGATATAATTTTTATGCTCAAACTAAAGAAAATGTTTGCTTAATTAACTGTATAAAGACTATTGATAATAATCTTTATGGCATAAAAGGCACTGAAGATGTATGTGCTATAGAATACAATTTAACTGATACTTTACCAGCCCAATTTAATAATATTGAAAGAAAAATAACAGTGAACTGTAGTCAAAGTAGAGCAACAATCTGTACACCAGGAGACACTAACATATCTCAAAATATATTTTCCTCAAATAATTGCATAATTGTTAAATCAAATAGTAGACAAGAAGGATCAATAGAGGGCAATGATGTAATTATAGCTCAAAATTCTCCGACTGCTAGATTAGTCTCTATTGATAACCTTGATCTAGAATCAGGCACAGGGGGTGCCATTGCTACTCATAAAGTATTTGGCCAAATAAGTTGGTTTTGCAATAATACTTATATCGGTATAGGAGGAGAAGTAGAAATAGAAGGACTTGCATGTAATGAACAAACTAGCTTAAATCAATGGGGTGTTTGGATTAAAGGTGGAATTGATTTCTAAGACAATAATAACCTCAATTCCTATAGAGTATTTCGTTAATCTCAGGTTTGTACAATTTGTTTAAAACTTTACTTATCAAAAAATATAAATTGATAAATCTTTTTAATTGATCTTATCTTTTTATATTATGAATATTAATTTAATACTTAACTTATAGAGTTTAAAAAAATGAAAAAAATCACTTTAATTATTATCCTAATAAATTTTACTATAATTTTATCAATGCAAACCAGGAAACAATGGCAAGAGGATTTTAAAGTACTAAAATCTTATATTATAAACTCAGAAGCTCATTATCTTGAATTAGAACAAGATAAACTAGCTCATTTAGAATACATTTACCTAAGTGAATTAGAATTTATCAATAACAATAAAAATCAATTGTTATCAATCTTTAAAAAGATTCCATTCAATTATATATCAAAATACTTAAACATTATTCTTGATATAAGAACAAAAGGTCAAAGTCTTGAAATACAAAAAGATACAAAAAAAAATTATCAATATTATACAAAATATTATATTGAGATAATGCTATATCGTATGGCACTAAACGGAAATCGTAATACTATAAATTACAAAATATTTAGATTTATTTATGATACAGGATTCTATATATTAGATAATCCTATATTTATTAAATTTTTAGAATATACTAACAATATATCAAATGAAGAAGATTTAAAAAAATATATCGCCTTAGAAGAGATTAAAATAAACAAAATAAAACAAATATTAAAAGAGCAAATACAAGCAGTTAAAGAAACTTAAAATTATCAAAAATATATCTAAAATACTATTGGTGTATTAAAATAATAACTATTGCAATTACCATACAAAATATAATATTTTAAATAGTAATTTAAGTATTTAGGAGAGTTATGTTTAAAGTAATTTGTATATTGTTGTTATCTATAAGCGTCAATAGCGTAAATGCTATGAGAATATTTTCCAAAGGAAAAGTTTCCACAACTATAGGTCATCAGCTCATTAAACCTAATATGGTAAAAGAAACTTTAGAATTTTGCTTTAATCGTACTTATTCAACTAACAATTCCAAAAGTCATAAACTATTAAATGTATTAAAAGAATTATCAGATAAAAAAAACAATATTAAACATATATCTAATCTATCTGAAGCAAGGTCAAAAATAGGAAATGAGATAGAAGAACAAGAAAATAAAATAGAACGGTTAATTAAGAAAGTAGAAAATATTAATACAACCGATTCTCAAGGGTGTACTTCATTAATATATGCTATTTCTACAGGCAATTATAAAATAGTAAAAGAACTAATTAAGGCAAATGCAGATGTTAATACAAGAGACAACCATGGTAAAACACCTTTGATGTATGCCGTTGAAAGTAACAATATTAAATTAGCTGAATTACTAATTAAGGCAAATGCCAATCCTGATATAAAAGATAAAGAAGGTAAAACATCTTTAATGTATGCAGCAAAAAAAGATTACAGTAGATTTTTATTAAAAGAATCTAAAATTCAATATAATTCTAAAGATGCTGTTAAATCTGTAGTTCTGATAATATCTCAGCTAAAAATTAACAATTATATAGCAACACTACTCATAGGTGCAAATGCCAATGTCAACATAAAAGATAATCATGGTTATACGGCTTTACATTATACTGCTATAAGTGGCAATGAACAAATAGCAAAATCACTTATCCATGCTGGAGCTTACATAAATATTCAAAGCAATTTGGGTGATAAACCTATAGAAATTGCTCAAAAACAAAACCATAAAAATATTGTTAAATTAATTAAACAAAAATCCTGCAATTTAGAATCTAAAGAACAAGACACTCATATTTTTCTTTAGAATAATAAAACCAGTAATGTTTGCATAGTTATAAAATATAATAGTTTTCAATAGCTTAAAGTTATAGTTAAATATATAATGTTCGAAGAACAAAAACTAATCTTTAACAATAATATTATTAAATTAATTCTTATTAACAAGAGCAAATATTCTTACAGGGGACTCTGTTGAATGCATTTTTAATGGAGAAATTATAGCCCAAGCTCCTATTGCAGGAATTTTATCACCATTAGCTATATTTTCTATAATATATTTTGAAGAACTTAAAATCGCTTGATGAACAGGAAAATTAATATCTGATCCATCAGGAGATAAAGTATCTATTGCTATACCTGCAACACCTCTTTTTAATAGTAAATTAGCAGCTTCTAAAGTATATCCAGGAAAATTCATAATACCATTATTGTTCTGATTTCTATATTTAACTGTATCAGGCCAATGTTTGCTCCAACCGCTATAGAATACAAATAAAGAGTTAGGCTTAATCATTTCGTATCTTTTTTCAAATTCTAGAATATCATCAACTTTTAAATAATAATTTTGATTAGCTTCATCAGACATATTTAAACAGTATATTGGAACTATTAACTGATCAAGATTAATATCAGCAACACTTTTTTGATTGGAAAAGCAATGATTGGGCGCATCTATATGAGTCCCAATACCAGCATTTAAACAAAGCTTTTGAACTCTGAATTTAGTATCACCAGTACATCGATCATAATCAAGAACCGTTTTAACTCTAAAACCGGAAGTTCCTTCATAAGTGGCTATACTTGGTTCTAATAAATGAGTTAAATCTATAATATTATAGTTATTAAGGAGATTGTTCATAATATTGAAATTTTTATCCTAAATTATTAAGGCCTTTATTTTTAGCTTTATTAACCATATAAGTTAAAAACAGTGAAACTAAGATAAAATAAAATACAGTTAATAAAGTAGCTATAAAAAAATTATGTGAAAATATATTAACACTTTTTTGATCAATTGCTTGTCTGACTAATATAAAAAGATATTTTAAGGGAAATAAAGATGCTATTTTTTGAACCCAATGAGGAGATAAATCTATTGAATAAAATGCACCACTTAAAATTGCAAACAAACAAGGAATAGCCCAAGTAATAAATTCAACACTCCTACCAAAGTAAAAAATTAAGGCTGAAGTTAATATACCAATTATCCAACCACAAACAATAAATAATGGTAAATAAGGTGCTATCAAAGGATAGACAGAAAAAATATTCTTTGAAAAAATTAGCAATATTAAAAATGAACTATAAATAAAAGTTATAAATGCCTGAATAAAGCCTAAGATCATTAAAGAAATCATAAATTCAGTTGTAGTTAATGGAGTTGCTAATAGATTCACTAAACTAGAGTCCCATATTTCAATCAATAGATTTCGTGAAATCTCCAAAGTAGATCTATAAACTAAATACCAGCATGCAATAGAAGTCAAAAGAGCAAAAACAAAATTATCAGATCCTGTTTGAGAACCATGAGCCCAAACACCAAGAAATCCAAAAAGTATAAGGTCGACCAATGGATAATAAGCCATATCAGTTAAACGGATAGGATCTCTAAAAGTAGGAACTAAGTGCCTATAAATAATTGCTGATATTCTTGAAAATTTTATCATAGTTATTTCCAATTTAATCTTATTTAGAAATTTCTAAAAAGTAGTCTTCTAATGATGGTTTATCAATTGAAATTTGAGCATATTTTACTTTTAAGTCCGTTATACTATAAATTAGATCTGCTATCTTATGTTCATCTACATCTATTTCTATAAAATTTTGATCGAGTTTATAATTTAGATTATATTCCTGAACATAATTAATTAATTTATCTAAATTACCAATAACGAGTAAATGTACTTTTGAAGTTCTTACCTTAGCAGCTAATTCATCAGGATGACCAGATGTTAAAATCTTTCCATCTTTTAAAACCACTATTCTATCGCACATTTCTTGAACTTCTGACATATTATGAGAGGTCAACAAAATAGAAACCCCTAAAGAATTTCTTTGCTCTAATATAAACTTACGTATCGTAAGCGCAATATCTGGATCTAAAGCTGCGGTTGGTTCGTCAAGTAAAACGATTTTAGGATTTGGCAAAAATGCTTTTGCCAGCATTAATCTTGTTAACTGTCCAGCAGACAAATTTTTTGCTAATCTACTTTTGATTTTTTCAAGACCAAAAATATTTAAATTTTTCTCTATCTGCTTTTTTATAAAAGCTGTCTCTAAACAATAAATCTTGCCATAAAAGTTTAGATTTTCCTCAACTGTTAGAGATTCAGGCATCTTAATATAAGAAGATGCAAATGATACATCCAACATAATTTCAGATCTATGTTTAGAAAAGTCTCTACCAAAATATTCAATAGAACCTGAAGTAGGGTTGAGTAATCCTAAAAGCATATTAATTGTAGTAGTTTTACCTGCTCCATTAGGACCTAATAATCCTAAAATTTCACCAGAACCTAGATTAAAGCTAATATCATTAACAGCAACAAACTCTTTAGGATTAAATATGCTGCCACTTTTAAATACTTTAGTTAGATTCTTTATAGATAATATTGTATTTTGCATGTTATTCAAATTTTTAAATTATCAATTTGTTACTAAGTATTATAAACTTTTAAGGACATTAATCAAATTTATTAATATTTAAGTAATTGCACAATTAAACCATGATATTTATAATAATACTATAAATATATTACTTATAAGACATAAGGATTCTATGAAAAAAATAAAAATTGCATTGACTATAATATTAATAATCAATTTAACTACATATAATAATGTTATATCTATGTACAAAGATTTCATAAATAGAGATATAACTCATTCTCATATTGAATTACCTAATGAAATATGGACAATGATTTTCAAATTTATATTCACTGATTCAAAAAATAGATATAGGTTTGACCGAAAATTCCACAAAGAATTTTTAAAAAATTTAACATTAGTAAACAAATTATTCTTTTGTTTAAGCAAATCAACTTATAAAATTCTAAAAAAAGACACCAATAAAACAAAAAATAAGGATTTATTAGAAAAATACCAAGATTTTTACGAATTTAGAAAATTAACTAATCAATGCAAAATCAATGATCAAATGGTAAATCTCTTAAATAAAGATATTATATCTTATGAGGAAATGCAGCAAATTATCAATTTAGTACTTGATGGTGCGGACATTAACATTCGTTGCAAATATAACAAAACTGCTTTAATAATAGTAGTAGAGTATGGCTATATTGAAATGGTTAATATTTTAATCAATAATGGAGCAAATATTGATCTTAAAGATGAAAATAATGATACCGCTTTAATAAAAGCTCTAAGATATAATAATCCTAAAATGGCAAGAATTTTGATTTCATATGCACCAAACACAAATATTCAAGGTTATTGTCAAGAGACTGCTCTAATGATAGCAATTGAAGAAGGTTATGAAGATATAGCTTCGCTCTTAATTGAGCTAGGAACGGAACTTGATCTTAAAGACAAAGAAGGAAATACCGCTTTAATAAAGGCCTTAATGAATAATCAATGGAACATAGTTAATTTACTTGTTAAAAGTAATGCAGATGTAAACATCGAAAATAATTATGGAGAAACAGCTATTACAATAGCAAAAAAATTGGGCTTAATATTTCCACTAAAACATTATTGAATTATAAAGCAATATACTTAATATTATTAGCTTTATATTTTTATTATTTTGAGAAAGTTTATGTTAAAAAATTACCTATAGATGTTAGTTCATTTAAAACTATGATTAATGAAAATTATAAGTATATTGATAAAGCTCAATATATTTATAGCAGGTAATAGACTTCATTTTCTATCACCACCAAGAAGATTTGGCAAATCACTTTTAGTCTCAACTTTAAAAGAACTATTTTCGGGTAATAAAGAGCTGTTTAAAGATCTTTGGATATATTACTATGATTGGCAAGAATATCCCGTTGTTCATTTAGATCTTTCCCAAATTCCTCATCTTACTGCTCAAGAATTAAGAAGAAGTCTCAATAATAAATTAAAAGAAATTGCTTTAATACATAATATAAATTTATCTTTTGATACCCCAGAAGAGACTCTTGATTCTTTAATTAAAATCTATCTAAAATAAATAAAATAGTAATTCTAGTAGTATAACGGTTATCGCTTTTCTGTTATTTATCCTTTAGATAAAAAAGAGATTAATAATTATTGGATAGCTTCTTATTTAACTATAGTTGATTATGATAAAGAGCGTAATAGCTTTAAAGTTAACCTTCCTGCTTTGAGATAAAACAATCTTTTACTAACTATTTACTCCCTGCTCTTTTGAGTAAATATATTGATTTTGCTTGAATTGACCTTAGATTATTGTAGATTTTTTAGAATTTTGAATAACTTGTTTAAAAAATTCAGCACCTTTTTTCAATGTTTTTTCTTGATTATCAAAATTAACTGAATAAAGACCAAATTTCATCGAAAACCCTTCATCCCATTCAAAATTATCAGAGAAAGTCCAGTAATAATACCCTCGCACATCATAACCTTCACATATTGCTTTAAACATCGCTTGAATATAACTTCTTAAAAATAGATCTCTACGATCATCTTTATTATCAGCAATACCATTTTCTGTAATATAAATAGGTACATCAAGAATAGATATATCTCGTATAGCATTATAAAGACCTTGAGGATAAATAGGATAAGGCATATCGGTCATAATTTCTTCAGGATAACATGTAGCTTGTACCGGTTGAGATAAAGATAATTGAAATCTTAAAAGTACTCTTGAATAATAATTAAGACCTATATAATCTAAAGGTTTTTTAGTTTTACTTTTATACTTCAAACCTGGAAAAGAAAACTCACCGGTTTTTAAAAACTTTAAAGTAAGATGATTAAGAATATAATTAAGAAATGTTCCAGGTAAATGCTCAGCTATATTCCATGTATTATAAGCATGAAACTTGAGATATTGATGTATAAATCCTATTTGAGACTTAGAACCGTTAGGCAAACTTTTAAGTTTCTTATAAACTTTGGTATGTGCTTTTAACAAATTTCTCAATACTTTAATAGCTGTATATATATTAGTTTTTCCGGGAGGAAAAACTCCTCTAATGTAACCCTGCAACATATAAACGTTAGGTTCATTTATAGTACACCATAAATCTACTTTATCAGATAGGCTGTTAAAAACTTTTTCACAAAATTCTACAAAATATTTAATATTTTCCTCTTTTTCAAAACCACCTAATTGTTCAAACCATCTTGGATGAACAAAGTGATGTAAGCTTATCAGCGGCTTAATACCAGATTTAATTAATTCTTCACATAGACTTTGATAATGTTGAAGTGCATTTTCATCAAACTTACCTTGCTCAGGTTCTATTTTATCCCATGCAACTGAAAATCTTAAGGAATTAATTCCAGTTTCTTTCATTAATTCTATATCTTTTTCATAGTTATTCCAAAAATCAGTAGATTTACCAGAATAATGCCCTTCTTTTTGAGAATTTTCCCAATCGGCCCAATTACTTTCACTACAATGTTCTTGACCCGAATTTTGATATTCACATATTGCAAAACCCCAATTAAAATCTCCCCTTAAATTTACAGGAATAGATAGATCTTTTAATTCTAAGTTAAAGGATTCATAATTTAAACGAGCATACTCTTTTTTAAAAGAAAATAGAAATGAAAATATAGAATAAAGTACTAACAAATTTAGCGACATAAATTTTTTAGTATAAGGCATTTTTAATTCCTAATGTTTTATTAATTAATCGACTATCTCTTAGTATAATTGCCATAAAATTAATAGGTACAAAAAACCAAATTGTCTTTTTTTAATAATCAATTTATAATATATATATACTATATATAATTTAGTATATATGAAAATATATAAAAAAGTAATATTACTAATATAAAATAATCATGAGGTAAGATTTATGAAAAAAGATTTACATCCAAAAAACTATCAAGTAAAAGTAAACTGTACATGTGGCAACGACTTCACAACAACTTCTACTTCTAAAGAAATCAAAGTTACACTTTGCTCACAATGCCATCCATATTTTACTGGTTCTCAAAAGCATGTTGATACAGCTGGTAGAATTGAAAAATTCAATCTAAAATATAATAAAAATAAGTAATTTAGATTGATATAATAAAAATAAAAAAGCGAAAGTTAATAACTTTCGCTTTAATTTTAGATTTAAAAAATTTAACTATATTTTTCTGACTCTTTGATTCTATTTTGATAAGCTAACATTACTTGCTTTAAGTAATTAGCCCCTTGACGAAAAGTTCTTTCTTGAGTTTCACAATTAACTTTAAATATACCAAACTTCATTAAAAAGCCTTCATCCCATTCAAAATTATCTGTAAATGTCCAATAATAATATCCTCGAACATCTACACCTTCTTTTATTGCATCAAACATAGCTTGCAAATAACCTGTAATAAACTTTTCACGTCTATCATCTTTTTGATCAGCAATACCATTTTCTGTTATATAAACCGGTACTCCTATAGAAGCCACATCTTTAATTGCTTGATAAAATCCTCGTGGATAAATAGCATAAGGCATATCGGTCATAATCTCATCAGGATAACAAGTCGCTACTATAGGTTCTGATAAAGATAATTGAGATTTTAAAAGTGCACGAGAATAATAATTTAGCCCTATATAATCAAGCGGTCTTTCTATATCTGCTTCATAATTTAAGCCTGGAACAGAGTATTTTCCTGTTTTTAAAAAATTTAGTGTTAGATAATTAACGATATAATTTAAATATAAGCCTGGTATATGTTCAATTACATTCCAACCACGATAGGCATTAAACTTTAGATATTGATGAATAAATCCAATTTGTGATTCAAAACCATTAGGTAAAGACTTTAATTTTTTATAAACTTCAGTATGAGCTTTTAATAAATTTCTTAGCACTTTTAAAGCTATATAAGGATTAATTTTACCCGGAGGAAATACACCTCTGATATAACCTTGCAACATAAACACATTAGGTTCATTTATCGTGCACCATAAATCTACTTTATCAGATAATCTATTAAATACTTTCTTTGAAAATCTTACAAAATACTTAATATTTTCTTCTTTTTCAAAACCTCCTAATTGTTCAAACCATCGGGGATGAACAAAATGATGTAAGCTTATCAATGGCTTAATACCAGATTTAATTAATTCTTCACATAGATCTTGATAATGTTGAAGTGCATTTTCATCAAATTTACCTTGCTCAGGTTCTATTTTATCCCATGCAACTGAAAACCTTAAGGAACTAACTCCCATTTCTTTCATTAGTTCAATATCTTTTTTATAATTATTCCAGAAATCACAAGATTTGCCAGAAACTTGAGCTTCTTTAATATGAGAGTTGCCATTACTAAATTTACTATTTTCCCAATCGGCCCAATTACTATTACTACAATGTTCTTGACCAGAGTTTTGGTACTCACATATTGCAAAACCCCAATTAAAATCAGCTCTCAAATTATCTGGTAATATAATTTCTAAAGACTTATTAACAGTATCAGGATTTACCATTTCTAAATCATTAGGTTTCAACTCTGCTGATATAAACCTTATTGAAAGACAGATAAAAAATAAGTTTAATAACAACTTTTTATCAAATTTCACCATAAAATCACCTTAACTTAAATAAAATTAGTTTATTTTTATAGAAATATAAACTAATTTTAATAAAATACAACAGACATAAAAAGGCTAATTTGTCTTTTTTCAGTATTAGATTTATAATGATGTAAAGTGATATTATAATATAAATTCTATTAATAAGTATAAAATTATGAAAAAAAACCTACATCCAAAGACTAATGCAGTAAAAGCTTATTGCACATGTGGAAATGACTTTACAACAACTTCTACTTCTAAAGAAATCAAAGTTACTCTTTGCTCACAATGTCATCCATATTTTACTGGTTCACAAAAACATGTTGATACAGCCGGTAGAATCGAAAAGTTCAATCTAAAGTACAATAAAAACAAATAAATTGATTATAAATAATGGAAAAAAATAAAGATTTAAATCAAGATTTATGGCATAGAGCTAAAGTAAGATTTGAAGAGCTCAATCAAGAATTAAGCTCTCCAATTTTAGATCATTCTAAAAGATCTAGCTTACAAAAAGAACATTCTTATTTGAAAAACCTACTTGACAAGCACAATGAAATAGAAACTCTTGAAACAGAAGCATCAGAAATTTCTAAACATATCCTAGACCCTAACACCGACAACGATATTTTAGAATTATATAAAGAAGAATTAGCTGATGTGGAATCTAAATTAAAAGAAGAGTACATTAATTTGGATAATTTCTTATATCCCGCAGATGAACTTGATAATAAATCTATATTTCTAGAAATTAGAGCTGGTACGGGAGGACAAGAAGCCTCTTTATTTGCTGCTGATTTACTTTCAATGTACACCAAGTATGCAATTAAAAAAAATTGGCAAGTTTCCTTATCAAGTGAAAGTGAAACCGATCTAGGCGGTTATCGAGAAGTTGTTCTCCATATTCAAGGAAAAGGGGTATACGGTCATTTAAAATACGAATCCGGTGTTCATAGAGTCCAAAGAGTACCTGCTACAGAAACGTCTGGACGTATTCATACATCAACAGCTACTGTAGCAGTCTTACCTGAAGTTGATGAAGTAGATTTTGCAATAAATCCTCAAGATCTTAAAATAGATACCTATAGAGCTGGTGGAGCTGGTGGACAGCACGTTAATAAGACCGATTCAGCAGTTAGAATAACTCATATACCGACAGGAACTGTAGTTGCTTGTCAAGATGAACGATCACAACATAAAAATAAAGCAAAAGCTATGAAACTCCTTCAATCAAGGTTATTGACAAGTCAAAAAGAAAAACAAGAGAGTGAAATAAGTCAAAAACGTAAAGAACTTGTAGGAACTGGAATGAGATCTGAAAAAGTAAGAACATATAACTTTCCTCAAAATAGAGTTACTGATCATCAAGTTAATGTCACACTTAATAAGCTTGACATTGTTCTTGAAGGAAATTTAGATGAAATTATAGAAGCTCTAATGGTTCATAATAATCAAGAACGTCGTAAACAAAAATTAACTTTTTAGAAATAAATCATAATCATAAATAACTAGGATTCAATATGTTTATCTCTACTAATTGGCGTTATCAATTAAGTCGTTATAACTTCTTTGCCATTATTGCTACTTTAGTTTCACTTACCTTAATAGAATATAAATATTCTATTATTCAAACTTTTATATCTTACTTAAATCAACATAATCGTGTTAATAATATAGTAGGTATATTCATAGTCCTTTTAATATCATATTTAGCTTCATATAAAAAAAACTCTATAAACTTTAAATTGATACTTTCAGGACTATTAATACATTTAAGTTTAGGGCTTTTAGTACTTAAAACTTCGATTGGAAGCAATACACTTGAATATATATCAGGTTTAATAAGTAAGCTTTACTTAGCTGCTGATAAAGGTATAGAGTTTGTGTTCGGCAAATTAAGTATAATAAAAGAGCCATCAGATTTTATTTTTGCAATCAAAGTCCTTCCGGTAATAGTATTTTTTGGTGCTTTCATATCTCTACTTTTTCATTTAAAGATAATACAAAAAACCGTATATTTTATAAGCTTGTTTTTAAGGCCCATATTAGGAACATCTGGAGCTGAGACTTTATGTACAGTCGCTAATAGCTTTTTGGGACAAACTGAAGCTCCTTTACTTATAAAAAGTTACTTAAAAAATATGACTAGATCTGAATTCATGCTAGTTATGATAAGTGGAATGTCTACTATAAGCGCTGCAATTTTGGCAGTATTTGCAAGTATTGGAGTTCCAGCAAAACACTTACTTGCTTCTAGTATATTATCTATTCCTGCTAGTATAATAATTTCAAAAATATTATACCCGGAAACTGAAATTCCTCAAACTTTAAACATGACAAAAATAGATAGTGAAGTTAAAACGATTAACATAATCGACGCTATATCAACCGGAACAACAGATGGGCTATATTTAGCACTAAACGTAGGAGCTATGCTTATTGCTTTTATTGCTTTAATAAGTATGGCAAATAATATTCTAGATTTCAGTTGTTTAACTATTAATAATATATTTCAATATTTAAATATAAACTTTAAATTAAGCAGTATTACTCTTGATAATATACTTGGATTTATATGTCTTCCATTTGGTTGGCTTTTAGGGTTTAAAGACGCTGAAGCATTTAAAATTGCAGAACTAATTGGAACAAAGATAGCAATTAACGAGTTAGTGGCTTATAGTAAAATGGTAAATTATGGGTTATCTGAAAGAGCTATCGCTATTACTACTTATGCACTTTGCGGTTTTTCTAATTTCTCATGTATAGGAATACAAATCGGCGCAATAGGAGCATTAGTCCCTGAAAAACGTAAATGGTTAAGTGAATTTGGATTAAAAGCTGTTCTTGGAGGAGCGCTTGCTAATTTACTATCTGCTTTAATAGCTGGTCTTTTAATATAATTATAATTTATTAATGAAGAAAGATATAATATGTTAGTAGGTAAAGTAGCACCTGAAATAGTATGTCAAGCAATTATAGATAACAAAATACAAGATATAAAATTATCTGATTTTAAAAATAAGTATAAAGTTTTATTTTTTTATCCTCTTGATTTTACATTCGTTTGTCCTACAGAAATACATGCTTTTCAAGATTTAATAGAAGAATTTAAAAAACGAGATGCAATAATCTTAGGAATATCTATAGATTCTGTTTACAGCCATGAAGCTTGGTTAAAACAACCAAAAGAAGAAGGCGGTATTCATGGAGTTACATTTCCCCTTCTATCAGATATAACTAAAAGTATATCAAGTAACTATCACGTTCTTGATGAAAAAGCAGGAGTTGCTTTAAGAGGTTTATTTATTATTGATCAAGATAATATTATCCAATCTATGCAAATTAATAATCTATCAGTTGGCCGCAATATACATGAAGTTCTAAGATTGATAGATGCTATAGACTTTGCAAAAAATAATAAGCAAGTTTGTCCAGCAAATTGGACAGCAGAACAAAAAGCATTAAGTCCAGATCAAGAAGGTCTATCAAAATATTTTAAAACAAAAAAGTAAAATATAATCCCTATAACAAAAATTATAGGGATTATTTAAGATGGTAACAATCTATTTATATTGGCAGCTTTAATTTTAAATTATATAACATTAAAGTAATTCGATAATACGGATAAACAAATCTAGAGAATTATTCAGGCAAAATTAATAAATATATTATTATGTTATTTACAATATAAATTTAAAATAATATAAATGATCATCTTTAATTAGAATAATAACAATAATATCTCATAAAAAGCTTTAACCAAAAACTTAAAGATAAAGTAGATCGTATTTAGCAATACTTTATCTTTAAGTTAAAAATATAAATTTCTCATAAATATTTTAATACATATGTTTTTTCAGTTATAATAAAAATATATTTAATTAAATTTAAAATTAATCTTTAAGATTTTTAACCTAATAAGTACTCATTGCTATGATAAATAATAAAAAAAGAAAATTATTTTATAAAAATCCACTGATTATTCTTTTAAATTCAATATTTTTATTTAATAATCTAAATTGTATGATATTAAATAAATCAAAATCTCTATTAGAGCAATCGGCGCATTATGTTGCAAAAAACAATATAGAATTTAATGAAAATGATATACCAATAGATTTAAGAACATATATAAATAAGTTAAAAGAAATTTATAAAAGAAATTTACCTAATTTTTTAAACAAGAAATTTATGGATTTAATATCTACTAATTCAATAGAAGAAATTAAACAATCCCTTGAATTAATCGACATACTAACTAGTAACCTCCCAAAAAACAAAGTTGATTTAATCCTAGAAGAAATAAGCCAAAGACCAAAATATGATTTTAATTTATCTCCAACATTAATTATAATTTTAGATATATTAAAAATAGATAATAAATTAATTACTTTATTTAGAACTAAAATAGAAGAAATTAAAACAAAAGCCTTGGAAGAGTTAAATTTAAATCAAAATAATATAAAAGCGTTAGTAACTCTTAATAAGATATATGCAAACATTGATAAAGATCACGAAAAGGCAAGATACTGTTTAGATCAATTAAACAATATTGATTATACAACAGCAGACTTAATAGAAGTTAAAAACAATCCTATTATATTATTTTATAAAAGTAATATAACAACCTTATTTGAAAATAATTTTGATAAAACTTTTGAAATTTTTTTTGAGCCTATGGAATTTGTAGACCCAATAACTTTGCAACAACAATATCAATTACGAAAATTATATATTAAAAAAACGCTTTATTTAAAAAATAGTATAAACAAATATAAAGATAAAATATATAAGAATCCCGAAGATTACTCTATAATTTGTTATATAATATTAGCACATGCATATTATTTAATAGGAGATAAAATAAAAGAACAAGAAATAATAAAATCTATATTAGAACAAGCCCGTACAACAAATAATCTAGTTATATTTAAAATAATTTACAATTATTATATATCAACAATGCAATCTCAATATATAACAGACGAAATTAAGATAAAGTTTAGAGATTATAATTCAATAATAAATCAAGCAAATGCTAGCCCTGTTCGACAACTTTAATCAAACTACCCTGAGGTGTTTTGTGTACTAGAAAATGAACTGGAAATTGTTCTTTCATTGAATTTAAATGAGATACAACTATAATTTTCTCAAAATCTTCTTGAATTTTATAGATAATATTCATGATATGAGCTAATCCTTCTTCATCTTGAGATCCAAAACCCTCATCGATTATCAAAGTTTGTAAAGAAGCTCCAGCTCTTCGAGCAAGAAGTTTAGAAATTGCAATACGTAAAGCAAAATCAATTTTAAAAGCTTCTCCACCAGAAAACAACTCATAGGGCCTCAAGCCTAAAGGATCAGAGATTTTGATATCTAAAGTTTCTTTAGTGCCACCGCTTTTAAGATCTTTTAAAGACTCTATTATAATATGAGATTGATTATCAGTCATACGACCTAAAAGAATATTCGCTTCATTTTCTATTTCTGGTATTGCATCTTCGATTAAAAGTGCTTGTATTCCATCTTTACCTAAAGCCGTCGATATAGCTTTGTAATCCTCAATTTCTCTAGATAGAGTATCTAAATTACATTTTTGATCATTATATTCTTTATTTTTTTGATCTAGGATCTTATCTTGCTCAGCAATAGAACCTTGTTGTAGAATAAGCTTCTCTTTTTTTAACGATATTTCCTGTAATTTTTGATCAATTAAATATTCCTGATTTTGCAAAAGTAACTCTTTTTCAAAAACAAAATTCAACTCTTGATATTGAGATTCTTTTTCTTTTTTAAATTTTTTTAGTTCTTTAACTTCAGCTATTAAATGCCCAATTTTATCTTGCCTATCTTGCTGTAAAGCAAACTCAGATAAGAAATAAGCTTGTTCTTTCTTTATTTCTTCTAGCTTATGTATCTCAGCGATTAAATAAACTTCTTTTTGCTCATCGATATTAATTGAATTTAAATAAGAATCTAAATTATCAATTTCTGATTTTAAAGATTTATATGTTATATCATTTAAAACAGTACTCTCAAATTGAGATTCATTTAATTTAATATCTTGAATAACCTTATCTAAAGTCATTTTTTGATTTGCTATTAAATTTCTGTATCTTATAATCTCATTATCTTTATGCTTTATTAATTCATTTAATTTTTCTATATCTTTTTCAGTACTTTCTTTTTTGACCTGAAAAATATTATATCTCTCAATTTCATATTTTAATTTTATAATTTTATCATTTTGTTGAGTTAAAATATCTCTTAATTTAGAAGTTAAATGTTTTAGCTTATTTAATCTATTATTTAAAAACAATTTATCTTGTTCAAGATTAATATTTAAATTATCTTTATAATCAGAATTTAAATTTTGAAGACAAAGTGGACAAGATGCTTGAGAATCTTTTTCTATTAAAACTATTTTGCTCTCAAGATCTTTTAATTGATTTTGATTCCAAAAAATTTGTGCTTCAAATTTACTATAGTAAGACTTTCGTCGATCGAAAATATATAACTCTTTTTCAATATTATCATTTATATTTTTAATTTCGTCATAAGAAAAATTTTGTGAAATTAATAAATTCAATTCTTGATTTAATTTCTGAAGTTGACATAAATCTTCTGAATAAGTTTTTTCTAGCTCTTCTAATTTTTCTTCTAAATTTTTTAAGCTAATTTGATTATGTTTGAGTTCTAATTTCTTGTTATCTAATTTAGTGTTAAACTCTTGAGTAATATTTTGTACATATTGATAGAACTTCTCTTTTTTTGTAAACAATTGCTCTTTAACGTTTACTCTTTCTCTTATAATTATTTGAAGATCTTTTAATTCTAAAACCAATCTATTATAAATCTGATCTATTTGTTCTATATTTTGAAAATTTTTACTTTTCCTAAAAACGGTACGCCATTTATTAAAATCTTTTAATATATCTTCTGTCTTAACTTTTATAGAAGTTGCTAATTGTTCCTTTTCAAAATATATCTGTTGAGCTTTAGATTTTAAAGTTATAATAGATTCTTGAGCTTTTTTTATATCTTTTAATCTATCTTTCAAAATATGTTCTTCTTGAGATAGATTTTCAATATCATTAATTATCTGACTTAACTGATCTTTAATAATTATTTTAGATGCTAATTCTTTTTCAAGTTGAGTACAAATTTGAATACTATAATCTCGAATATTTATAGAATCTCTAGTTCTTTGAAGTGCTAATTTTTTAATGTTTTCAAAACGATTAAGCCCCAAAATATTTGCTAAAACTTCTTTACGATCTCCTGGAGATTTTTTAGAAAATTCATTAGATTGTCCTTGTCGTAAAAAAGCAGAATTTATAAAAGAATCATAATCAAGTCCTACTATTTTTTCTATTTTTGACTGCGTATCTCTTATAGTTTTTTCTGTAAGAGGTTTAAATATTCCGCTTTGATTATCTATAATACCAAACTCCAAACTAGAGCATGATTTTTTGCCTGATAATTGCGTAAATTCTCTTCTAATTCTATACTGGACTGACATACATAAAAAATCCAATACTACCATCATAGAAGTTTGACCTAAATGCAATAAAGCTTCATCAGATCGCGAGGAACCACTTATCTTACGTGCTTGTCCCCAGATAGACCATGTAAGCGCATCAAGTAATGCAGACTTACCATGTCCGTTTTTACCTGATAAACAAATCAAATTGTATGCACCAAAATCGATAGTTTGAGTTTTAGGGCCATAGCTAACAAAATTTTTGATCTGTAATTTTAAAGGAATCATAGATATTTTATATTTTAAGTATAATAATTGAATTTAAGATTTTGTATTTTATGATATTATAACAACAAAGTTAGATTATATCTACCAATAGACAATACTATAAAAATTTTGTTTAATAAAATTCATATCAAATGATTGTTTCATAAATACATTAAAAAAAAGGTCTAATATGCACAGCTCGATATTTAGAAAATATGATATAAACTGCAACATATTTCAAGAAGAAATTTACACATTAGGACAAGCATTTGCTTATTATTTCACTAGATATTCAGATTCAGTTAAAACTGTCATTATTGGAAGAGATAACTGCAAAAATTCAGCATTTATAGAACAAGAACTATCCCGTGCTTTAACTGATACCGGACTCAATGTAATTATACTCGGCGCCTGTACAAATCCTATAATACACTTTTCTTTAAATATATTACCAGTTCAAGCAAGCCTAATGATAACATCAAGCTCTACTCAATTAAATAATAGCAATATAATAAAAATTTACTTAAATAAAGAATTAGTCTGGGGAAAAGAAATAGAACTGATCAGCAATATATTTTATAACCAAAAAATTTATAAATCTTTTATTAAAGGATCGGAAAAACATCATTCCATGGTTGAACGATATATCGATTGGTTAGCTCATAAATTTAATTATCTTCAAGATTTTAATCAAAAAATTAATATAAACTGCTCAAGTGACATTCCTCAAAATATAGTTTCAGATCTGTTTCAAAAGATAAAATTAAACACCATCAAAATTGCCTCAGAGACTGATCAAGATAATTTACAATCAATCGATTATAATGTTGATCTAAATTTAAGCTTAAAAAATAGCTGTAAAAGATTAATAGTACATGCAGATAACAGTATAATAGATTCTGATAAACTTATTGCCATTTATTCAAAGGATATTATTAATAAAAATCCTAATACTACAATAATATATGATACTGAATGCTCATTGTTTTTAGATGAACTAATAACTAATTTAAAAGCAAATTATAAAAGAGTAAATAATAGCACTATTGATATAACTGATGAAATGAAGTCTTTAAATTCGCCATTTGCAGCAGATTCTACAGGCCAATTCTACTTTCAAGATAATTACTTTGGTTATAGTGATGCTCTTTATTCTGCTTTAAGATTAATGGATATACTATATAAAAACCAAAAAAATTTAGAATATTTATTATTAGAACTTCCACATTTCTATAACATTCCAGAAATAAAAATAGACTGCAATAGTAAAGATATCGCAGATAAATTAATAGAAAATACTTATCGCTTTTTTGCAGCAAAAACCGACATAACTTTATCAAAAAATAACGGTATTCAGGCTATATTGCCTTATGGTAATGCTAAATTAAAAAGTTTAAATAATTCAATAATATCTATTAAGTGCGAATCCAAAACTTTGGAAGGACTGGAAAAAGTAAAAAATGATTTTATTAATATTTTTAGAGATCATATAGATAGCAAAATATTAACCAGCAATATAAATCAACTTAATAAGCTAAATTAAAAAAAGAATTTAATAAATTTTAAAAAATTACTTCACAAAGATAAAAAATTATTATATATTAATTTGTGTACATCAGCATAAGATATTAAGAGATGTTTAAGTACATAAACTAAAAAGTGGGCCCATAGCTCAGTTGGTCAGAGCAATCGGCTCATAACCGAGAGGTCCCAGGTTCAAGTCCTGGTGGGCCCACCATTTTTTAGTTACATTGCAGAAGATTTTAAAAATATCTAAAAAAAAAGATTCTGAATGAACCAATCTGAATTTAATCAGTTTATCAAATTAGTAGAAGTTGACAAAGAAATTTATCAATTATCTCGTGAAAAAGCAAATCTTAAAACTCAAATAGAGAACATAGAATTAGATATAGAAAATATACAAAAAGATATAGAATCTTTGCATCGCACTGTATTATATTTAAAAAGAGCCAATTCTGAACTTGAGTTAGAGCTTAAGTCTCTAGACAATCAATTTGCAATAAAAAGCAAAAAAATTAATAATGCTTCTACCACACGAGAATATTACTCTTTAGAACAAGAAATAGAAGCTATTAAAAGCTCTAAAGATCAAATAGAAACAGAACTTTTTAATCTATGGCCTCAATTAGAAGAAAACCAAAATTTATACGATCAAACAATTGTAAATGCCAAAGACAAAAAAGAGAATTTAATAAAAGATATCAAAAGCTTTGAGACAAGGATAAATTATCTTGATAAACAAATAGAAGAACTAAATAAAGATAAACAAAAATTAGAAATTTCAGTAAGCAATCAAACACCAGAAGCATTTGTTCACTATAATTCTATGAAAGAAAATGTACATAATCCTGTCGTTAAAGTAAAAAGCAATAACTGCCCTGTATGTTTTTATGAAATAACTCCTCATGAAATAATCAAAATAAAAACAAATCAATTAACAAGATGCCAAAATTGCTATAGATTACTCTATGCTACATCGGCAAGTCCTGAATCTTAAGTATAAATTTAACTATGAAACAACTTTCTATTTTTAGCAATATAACCGACTGTAGTCAAAGATCTAATTTTGAATTATATGTCGATGGAGCTTCCAGAAATAATCCTGGTCTATCTGGAGCTGGAATATATATAACTAAAAATAAAGAAGATTTCTTAAAAACAGGTTGTTATTTAGGCATCAAAACAAATAATCAAGCCGAATATTTAGCACTTCTTTTAGGCTTATTATTTATAAGCAAATATATAAAAACCGAAGATCAACTTGAAATAATATCCGATTCGGAACTTTTAGTCAGACAAATTTCTGGTCAATATAAAATATCTAATCCTGAATTAAAAAAATTATATATACATATAAAAGAAATACTGGATAATTTAAATTATAAAATCAGACATGTACTTAGGAATAATAATCAAACTGCTGACAAATTAGCAAATCAAGCAATTGATCAAAAAATAGATATTCCTCTTGATTTAAAAGAAAAATTAAAATTTACAATATAATCTTAATAATTTAAAACTTTACTTATTTTTTAAAGTAGTTATTTTATTATAGTATTTTAAAAAATTAATAATTTTTAACTCATATTAAGATGCCTAATTATAAAACACATATTTCTGCAGCAATTGTTTGTTATTATATAATATTATTTACTTTTATAGTGTACGGAAAGCCTATATTTGATTTAAATCACGCAATAAGCTGGTTACTATCAATAGTTGCCGGATCAATGTTTCCAGATATAGATATAAAAAGCAAGGGGCAAAAGTTATTTTCTTTAATATTTCTCTTTGGTGTTATTATTTCTACATTGTTTAAAAACTATAATACAGCTATTGGAATTTCAATATTCTCTTTTATGCCTTTACTTGTAAAACATAGAGGTCTATTTCACAATTTATGGTTTTTAATGGCTCTAGTATTTATTACATCTAAAATTCTTATCTATAAATTACCTGATTATGAATGGTTTATAATCAGCAATGCTATATTTTTTGCAATTGGTATCAAAACACATATAGCACTAGATTTAGGAATAATAAAGTTTTCAAAATAAGTAGACAAATAATCTTGCAAATAATTTTAAACTAAATTAATTGATTGCAAAATACAAAAGAAAAATAAGGAATTTTATGGTACTTAAATATTTATTTAGTTTAATTTTGATTTTATTATTTATTTCTATTGGCTTAAATATAAGATTATTTAACTTTCAACAAACACGTAATTATATTGATCCTAGTTTTAATCGCTCCAAATTAATGCAAATGTCATGTGGTTTTTTACTTTCTCGTGCTATTCAAGTTTTTGCTCAATTAAAACTTGCGGATCATTTAAAAAGTCCTCAAAAAATTGATAATAATTTTGCTAATAAATTAAATGTTAATCAAAGTATGCTTTATAGGTTATTAAGAATGTTAAGCGGTCATGGAATTGTTCATAAAAATGGTAATGATGAATTTATCTTAACTGAAATTGGCCAATATTTAAGAACAGATCACCCCGAAACGTTATGTAATTTTTTTGAAATGGAAGGAAATCCCCATAGATGGAATTCATATAGCAAATTACCTGAAACGATAAAAACAGGCACTACTTCTTTTAATATATTATTTGGAGAAAGTTATTTTGACTCAATTAAAAAAAATCCCTTTGATCAGGATCAATTTAATAGAGGAATGAATGATATTTCTAATAATGAAAATTTAATTATTGCATATTTTTTTAAGAATAAAAAAGCATATTCTATTGTAGATATTGGTGGAGGAGTTGGTAATCTTTTATTAGAAATTATAGCAATAAATGTCAACATAAAAGAAGCTATTTTATTTGACTATACTCCACTTACTAATGATCAAAAAAATTTAATAGATTTAAAAAACATAAAATTTATACAAGGTAGTTTTTTTGAAAAAAATGTAATTCCTCCTAATAAAGACATATACATCTTAAAAAGAATTTTGCATGACTGGAATGATGAGAATTCTATTAAAATTTTAAGTCAAATTCAAAAAACAATGTCCAAAGAGAGTAAATTATATATTTTAGATTCGATTATGGATGACACAAATAATTATCATATTTCAAAAGATGTTGATTTTGAAATGATGGTTTTATTTGGTGGAAAAGAAAGAACTAAAAATGAATTTGAAAAAATCCTTCAAAAGGCTAATTTAAAATTAATAAAAATTCATAATTTAGAAAATTCTATGCTTTCTATTTTAGAAGTTCATAAAAAATAATATAGTGAATATGAATAAGTTTATTACGAATCTTTATGATTGCATACCATTATTACAACTATCTTTTAATGATTAACAAATTCATTCAGTTTGACGTTAATTTTAATAATCAGCAAAAGACTGAGCTTGATTTTACTTCAGAAGATCTTAATTAATTTAACTTAAAAAATAAAATGAAAATAAAGTATTTAATAACATTAATAATAAGCATATTTCTCAATAGCAATATTAATCCTATGGAGATGTACCAAAACAGTTATGAGAATCCTAATAAAACTTTAAGCATTAAGGATTTGCCATTTGAGTTAATTATAATTTTCTTTGGTTTTACAATACAAGATCACTTTAACGATCAAGAAGATATATTTAATATTACTGAAGATAACATTAATAGCCATATAAAAAGCATAGTTTTTAAGGTTACTATACGTGCAACTTGTCAAAAATTTTATAATGCATTTAAAACCTATCAAGAAAAGTATTTAATAAACGAACTCAGTGTATATAGAAAGAAAAGATTTGTTTATTTGATAGATAAAATTAAATTCAATATAAACAAAATTAATTCTCAAGAACATTTCAATCAAGAGCTTATAGATTTAAAACTAACAACACTTTTAGATGAAATTGATGTTCCTAAGACGCTTTCTCAGGTAATTTATCAAGACACTATACTCAATCTTAAAAGTAGATTAAAAAAAGAGGTAATTGAATTAATAAAACTAGGCGCAAATCCTAATACTAAAGATAAAGAAGGTTCTACTACTTTGATGCAAGCCATTTATCTAGAAGATATAAGTATAATTGAGGTATTAATTGCACTAGGAGCAAATGTTAACTCTCAAAATAATTATAATAATAATGCTTTAAGGATAGCTTCTTATTATAATTATGCCAATATAGTTAATTTACTCTTAGCTAAGGGCGCCGATATTAATATTAAAGATATTAATAATTCTACGGCTTTGATGGCTGCTGTTAAATTAGGTCAGTATGATACTGTTAAATTGCTTTTAGAACAAGGCGCCAATGTTAATACTCAAGACAGCAACCAAGATACAGCTTTAATCCTGGCTGCATGGTGTCGTCATAATAATATAGGAGAATTGCTCTTGGAGTATAAAGCAAACGTTAACACTAGGGATAAAACGGGTAATACTCCTTTAATATTAGCTACGCGCAAAAGTTGCTCAGGATTAATTAAGTCTCTCTTAGAAAAAGGTGCTGATATTAATGCTCAAAATGATTATGGTGACTCTGCTTTAATCTACGCTTATAAGATATGTCCAGATATAGTTAATTTGCTTTTAGATAAAGGTGCTAATATAAATATACAAAATAATGAAGGATATACTCCTTTAATGTACATTATTATAAACAATAATTTAGACATATTTAAGCTACTTTTAACAAGAGGCGCTAACATACTCCTGAAAAATAATGAAGGAGAAACAGCTCTAGATATAGCTAAAAAACGTCACCAGGAAATATTAAATAATATCAAAAAATCGAACAATCAATATATAGTTAAAATTTTGCTCAACGAAATCAACATAGTGATAAAATCAATAGAGGATCAAATAAATGAAATTAATAATTAGCACATCGTATATTAGAATCTTAAATTATATCCCTAAACGGATGGCCTAGGGATAATAAATACTATTAAACTTAAAATTACATATGCTCTGGCGCACTAATACCTAGCAATTTGAAACAGGTATTTAACGTTCTTTTCAATAGCATAATAAAAAATAATCTACCACGAGTTTGCTCGATATTATCTTTATTTATGACTTTATTACTACCATAATAACTATGAAACAGTTGAGCTAACTCTAAAACATAGTAAGTCAAAAGATGAACTTGATAATTAGTTGAAATAGATTCAAGTAAATCTTTTAAATATGCTATCTTTTTAATTAAAAATCGTTCAGATTCTGATAAAAACTTATAATCATCAAAACTTATTGCATTTTCATTACAAGTTTTTAACTCTTCTTGAGCTTTATTCAGTATACTTATAGTACGAACATAAGCATACTGAACATAATATACGGGATTTTCATCAGTCTGTTTTAGTGCCAAATCTAAATCAAAATCTAAATGAGCATCTGCTTTTTTATTTAAATAAAAGAAACGAGCAACATCACTTCCTACTAAATTAATTACATCTTCAAGAGTTACAATTCTTCCAGCTCTCTTTGAAAGCCTTAGTGTTTCACCACTTTGTTTTATAGTAACCAATTGATAAAGTATAACAGTTAGATCATCAGGATTATAACCTAAGGCTTCCATTAGGCCTTTTAATCTATTGACATAGCTATGATGATCTTGACCAAGAATCATAATAATTTTACTAGCACCTCTTGCAATTTTATTCTCTAAATAAGCAATATCAGCAGCAACATAAGTATATTCACCTGAAGATTTTTTAACTACACGATCCTTATCATCACCAAACGCAGTGGATTTAAACCATAAAGCTTCATCTTTTTTATATATATAATTTTGCTTTTCTAGTTTTTCAATAGAGAGCTCTATAGAATTATCGTGATGTAAAGTTTTTTCTGAAAACCAAACGTCATAATTAATACCATACTGTTCTAGCGTTTTTTCTATCTTATTAAGTAAAAAATCTTTTGCGTATATACTAAAAAAAGCAAGATCTTTGCTTTCAATATCTTCTTGAGTTTTTAGATTATATTCTTTAACGCACTTTTTTGCCAAATCGATTAAATATTCTCCATGATAAGCATCGTCAGGCAATTCAATCTGAACTCCTACTTGCTGTAAACAACGAATTTTAAAAGATTGACCAAGTTTTTCTATTTGATTTCCAGCATCATTTATATAAAATTCTTTGGTAACTTTATTTGACAAAAATTTCAAAATATTAGATAGAACATCTCCAATTATACCACCACGTCCATGACCAATATGCAAAGGCCCTGTAGGATTTGCACTAACAAATTCAAGAGAAAAATCCAACTCAGTTTCTAAATAATTTTCATGTATAGACTTAGATTTAAAAAAGTCTTGATCTTTAATAAACATATCATGAGCTAACTCTTTGATTGTATCTAAAGTCAAAAATATATTAATAAAACCAGGTCCTGCTATATCTATATGATCAATATGTTTATTTTTAAAATTATTTTTGATATCTTGTGCAATAGATTTAGGATCTCGCTTTAATTGCTTTGAAATTAAAAGTGCAACGTTAGTAGTAATGTCACCAAATTGCTGCTTAGAAACATCAACATTTAAAGAGGTGTCTAAATGTGACAAAGAATTAATATCAAAGGAATAATTAGATTCTATATAACTATAAAGAGTATTTTTTATTTGCGAAATTATATCCATAATGGGCCCTTAAATTTTTAATAATAATTTTAATTACATTAAGAATAACACACTATGGTATTTTATAAAAGCTATAAATAATGGCCAGCGCCCTTAGTAGATATCGGTTGTTTTGACTTTGTTTTTAGGAGTACTTATTAAAGTCAAAGGTAACTACTATCAGGCGCTGAAGTAACTTTATCTTATATAAATATTAATATAAAATTTTTTAGACAATTAGCAATAGAATAGTTTTTTTGATGCAAAATTTATTAGAATATATTTATTTGAAGCATAAAGTCAAACTATTATAAAAATAAATTTTGATAAAATGGTGTTATTATTGTATAATTAAAATTGAACTAAAAATAGAATAATTAAAAATTAGAAAATATTTTATATAAATATAGTATTAGGATAACATAAAAAAAATGAAAATAGCTGTACTATTATCAGGTGGAGTAGATAGTTCTGTAGCATTAGCTCTACTGAAAGAACAATATGGCAAAAAAGCCTTAGAGGCTTTTTACCTAAAAATCTGGTTAGAAGATGAACTTGCTTATTTAGGCAACTGTCCATGGGAAGAAGATTTATCCTACGTAGAAGCTGTTTGCAAACAACTTGATATAAAACTTAATATTCTATCTTTACAAAAAGAATATTTTAAAGAAGTAGTAGGTTATACAACTCAAGAAATAAAATCTGGCAGAACGCCTAATCCGGATGTATTATGTAATCAAAAAGTTAAATTCGGTGCATTTCTATCAAAAATAGACAGCAGCTTCGATTTTGTTGCAACAGGTCACTATGCCCAAATTGAAAGAATAGATAATCAAACTCTATTAAAATGCTCTAAAGATGAAATAAAAGATCAAACTTACTTTCTAGCTCAGCTTAATGAGGAACAAATTTCAAGAGCTCTTTTTCCAATAGGCCATCTATCAAAAGATGAAGTTCGAGCTTTGGCTCAACAATATAATTTACCAAATATGAATCGTAAAGATAGTCAAGGAATATGCTTCTTAGGAAAGCTTAAATTTAATGACTTTATTAAAGCTCATTTAGGTGAAAAAAAAGGAAATTTAATAGAATTTGAAACAGGAAAAAAACTGGGCACTCATAACGGTTTTTGGTTTTATACTCTAGGACAACGTCAAGGTATAGGTTTATCGCATGGACCTTGGTATGTAGTTTCTAAAGATATAAAAAATAATATCGTATACATCTCATCAAATTATTACTCTAATGATAAAAAAAGAGATAATTTAATAATCGAATCCTGTAACTGGCTCATTAATAAGCCTAATCAAGATATATTTAATAAAAAATTAAAAATTAAATTAAGACATGGTCCAAAATTCAATTATGCTTCTTTAACTCAAATAGATAATGATAAGTATCAAATAATACTTGATCATAATGATCAAGGAATAGCCCCTGGACAATTTGCAGTAATATATGATGACAATATTTGTATACTAAGCGGAATAATAAGCAATTAGAAAAATGTCTAAATTTTTTAAATTATTATTTTCAACTTGACATTATTTCAATTTGGTCTTAGTATTATAAGTAGTAAGAATCTGCAAATTAGGGTAAAAATATATGAACTATTCAATTATATTAATAATTTTAAGTATAATAAATATAAATCTGGCCTATGCTTCTCAGAGAACACTTAAGGATAAAAGTAAATATGAAACATCTACTGAGTTAGAGTTTACCATGCTTCCTGAAGAAATCCTTGATAAAATTATGAGGACCATTATACATTTAGGCAATTTTTACTCCACAAAATCTCATAAAGATGTTATTAAAGCGTACTTAAAGGCAAGACATTTAAATACAGTATTTTATAAATTAAGCCAGAATAAAAATTTCTTAGAACAATTCATCGGAATTAGAAATTCCGACGTGGAAGTAATAATAAAAACAATTAAGAATTATCTTTATTTATATAAACAAATAGAAGAAAGACAAACATTTAACGAACAATCCATTCTACATAAAGAAGACATAAAAAGAATTAATGAATTAGACAAAATAATTATGGATAACATCTTAAGAAATTTTTACTACATAGAAAATAAAAAATTACTTAAAAATATTATTTTACATATCAAACAAGTAGGAGTTAATATAGATATCCAAGATGATTATGCTCAGAATGCATTAATTCATGCAGTAAAGCTAGGTTATTCTAAATTGGCATCAGCATTAATAAAATCTAATTCTAATTTAAATGTGAAAGACTTTAAAAAAGATAGTCTTTTAACTAATTCGATATCAAGCCAAAAATTACATACAACAGACCTTCTTTTAAAACATAAATTAGATATCAATTATGAAAATAAGTTTCTTAATGTAACACCTTTACATTTAGCTGTTAAGAATAAAGATAAAGGTATACTAAAATTATTATTAGAAATGCCAGATCTAAAAATTAATCAAATAGACTCCCAAAAAGGCTATACTGCCCTTATGATAGCTGCAAAAAAATTAGCTTTAAGAATCATAGAAATGTTAATTCAGTATGGAGCTGATAGTAAAATTTCAAATAAAAATGGCAAAAAAGCAATAGATATATTTTATAAATCTAAAAATAAGTACATTAAAAAGAAACAAATTACAAAAAACTATCAAAAAAAATTATATCGTATTGAAAAAATTTTAATTAATAGCTAATTTAGTCCTTAGAAAAATATTTATTTTTGTTGTATATTATATTTAAGTAGAAATTAATGAATAATAAAAATTACAAATTTAAGACATAATTCAGGATTAAATAATATGGACAGCAACAAAAATAAAAATAATCTCACGCCATTAATGAAACAGTATTACGATATAAAAAATGAACATCCAGATACATTATTACTTTTTCAAGTGGGTGATTTTTATGAATTATTCTTTGAAGATGCAATCAAAGCTTCATCCAATCTAGGGCTGGCATTAACTCATAGAGGAACAGACGCTAATGGCCACCCTATACCACTTTGTGGTGTTCCTACACATGTTTTAGATCATTACTTGATTAAATTAGTAAAGGCAGGATTTAAAGTTGCTGTATGCGATCAACTGGAAACACCAAAAGCAGGAAAAATAGTAAAACGTGGAATAACACAGGTTCTTACTCCTGGAACTTTAACTGATTTAAAACTTTTAGACGAAAAATCAGCTTCTTATCTTTGTACGTTTTTTCCTACAATCGAAAATAATATATTAATATTTGCAGAACTTTTAACGGGACAACTATTTATAACATCTATTGAAGATAACACATCTAAATCTATAGAATCTGAGATACTAAGATTTATGCCTGACGAAATCGTAATTCCTGATACTAAAGAAGCAAAAAAGTATATTTCTACCTTTAAACAATTTAGTAATGTAACAGTTGAAAGTTTCGATATACTTACAAATAATTTTGATACAAAAACTACTATACTTCAAGAATCTAAAATTTGGTTCAAAGAACAATTTGATCAAGAAAATAATAATATAGATAATCTAAAAAACACTGATGCTTTCAATTATGGGCTAGCAACTTTTTATAAATTTCTCAAAAGAAATAACGAAAAAGCATTAAATCAAATAAAGACTCTATCTATTTATAATCAAGAAGATTTTTTAATATTAGATGCAGCAACTCAAAAGAACTTAGAACTTATTAAAAATTCTAAAGACGGAAGTTCAAAAAACACTCTATTTTCAGTACTTGATCAAGCTGTTACCCCTATGGGTTCAAGAACTATTAAAAAGTGGATAACACGACCATTAATAAAGAAAGATTTAATAGAAAAAAGATTAGATTCAGTAGAATTTTTAACTCAAAATATAATTTTTAAAGAAAATATAATAAAATATATTCAAAAAATAGGCGATATAGAAAGAACTATTGGACGCATTGCTTTATCGCGAGCCCAATTACATGACTATATCTTATTAGCTCAAGCCCTGGAATTTGTACCGTTAATAAAACAAGAATTATCAACTCATGCCATTGATAATAAATTATTAAGTGCAATAGGATCTAAAATTAGTGACTTTTCTCAAATTCATAATTTATTACTAGATTCTATAAATACCGATACTACTACTCAACGTTTAATAAAAAAGGGTTTTAATCAAGAAATAGATCGCTTGAGAAATTTAATAGAGCATGGTGCCCAAGAGATTTTTAAGCTTGAGAAAAAAGAACAGGAAAGAACCGGTATTAATTCTCTAAAAATTAGATATAATGGCGCTTACGGCTATAGTATAGAAGTAACAAAAGCCAATCTTAATTCTATTCCTAATGATTATATAAGAACTCAAACTTTAACCAATAAAGAACGTTTTACTACTCAAGAATTAAAAGATCTTGAATATGATATAAGTAGAGCAAATAATGATATTGAAGAAATTGAAAAAGAAGTTTTTGCACAAATCAAGCGTGAAGTTGAAAAGTACTTAAATCACTTAAAAAAGTTATCTTATTCTTTATCTTATCTAGATGCTTTAATTTCTTTATCTCAAGTTGCTTATAATAACAATTATTCAAGACCAGAATTTAATGGCCAAAAAGAGATTGTTATAGAAAATGGAAGACATCCAGTAATTGAGTTTAACTTAAAAGAAAAATTCATACCAAACTCAACTACACTTAATCAAGAGCAAACTCTATGGATTATTACAGGACCTAATATGGGTGGAAAATCGACTTATTTACGTCAAGTAGCTTTAGTTTGCATTATGGCTCAAATAGGTTCATTTGTTCCTGCCAAAAATGCTAATTTATTTATTTTAGATAGAGTTTTTACACGTATTGGTGCGTCTGATAATTTAAGTGAAGGTAAAAGTACTTTCTTAGTTGAAATGGAAGAGACTGCACTAATTTGTAATCAAGCTACTGAAAACAGTTTAGTAATTTTAGATGAAGTAGGACGGGGGACAAGCACTTTTGATGGTCTTGCTATTGCTCAAGCAGTAATTGAGCATATTTATAATAATATAAAAGCAAGATGTCTATTTGCTACACATTATCATGAACTTACAGAGCTTAATAAGAAATTTAAAGATATAGTACTTTATCATGCTGCTAGCACTAAGTCAGAAGGCAGCATAGTTTTACTTCATAAAATTTTACCCGGTATCGCTGAATCGAGTTTTGGTTTAGAGGTAGCTAAATTGGCACAGTTACCTAAAGGTTTAATTAACAGAGCTCAAGAGATTTTAGATAATTTAAATAATAAGAATATTAAAGATAATATATATTAATGTATAAAAATAAAGAGCATATTTAAATTATGCTCTTTTAAATTAAATATGTTTATATTTAAGTAACTTAATATTTTTGTTAATATATCAATATAAATATTTATGTTAATTATGTTGAGAATATTATGATATTAAAGAAGCTGCCAATTTATATAAGTGATTTTAAAAAGATGATTCAAGATAATTACTTATATATAGACAAAACAGAATATATTTATAAACTCTTTAAAGATAGCACTCAGTATTATTTTTTATCGCGTCCAAGAAGATTTGGAAAATCACTTTTAGTCTCAACTTTAAAAGAACTATTTTCAGGCAATAAAAAACTTTTTAAAGATTTATGGATATACAATAGTGATTATGAATGGCAAGAATATCCTGTTATTCATTTAGATTTTTCTCAAATTCCTCATCTAACTGCTCAAGAATTAAGAAAAAACATTAATAATGAATTAAATATAATTGCTACAAATTACAACCTTAACTTAAAATATAATGATACTCCAGAATCTTCTTTAAAAGAGTTAATTGAAAATTTATCTAAGATAAATAAAGTAGTAATTAATAGATGAATATGATAAGCCTATACTTGATCATCTTAACAATATAGAAGAAGCTGAAAAACAACGAGAAATTTTAAGAAGCTTTTATGGTGTTATTAAAGGTCAAGATGCTAATTTACGGTCTGTTCTTTTAACCGGAGTAACTAGATTTTCAAACACTTCTATATTTTCTGGACTTAATAATTTAAACAATATTACACTTAAACCTGAAGCTGCTCAATTACTTGGCTATACTCAAGAAGAGTTACTTAAATATTTTACACACTATATTGAAAATTTTGCTAATAAATTAAATATATCTAATCAAGAATTATTATTAGAGCTTAAAAAATATTATAATGGTTATAGATTTTCTAAATTAGATTTGAGAGTTTATAATCCATTTTCAGTTCTTTATAGTTTAAATGATCAAGAAATTACAAATTACTGGTTTACATCAGGAACTCCTACTTTCTTAATTCATTTAATCTCTAAACAATATTACTCTTTAGAAACTTTAGATCAAGTTGAAATTAGCATAAATAATTTAGATAACTTTGATATAGAAGATATAGAACTTGTAACATTATTATTTCAAACCGGTTATCTAACCATTTCTGATTATAATAAAGTAACTCATAAAGTTAAATTAAGCTTTCCTAATTATGAAGTAGAATATTCTTTTACTAATTTTTTAGTCAAAGCTTTGTCAAAAGTAACCCAAAATAAATTGAGTTTATTAAGCTCTAAATTAATAAAAACTCTAGAAAATAGTGATATAGCTCAATTCTGTTATAAGTTAGAGATACTATTTTCAAACATCCCTTACTCAATAATATCAGGGGAAAAAGAAAGTTATTATCATGCACTATTACAATTTTTATTCAGTTTATTATCTTTAGAATCTCAATCAGAAATATTGACTAATAATGGAAGAATCGATTTAGCTCTTGAGACCAAAAACTATGTTTATATCTTTGAATTTAAATTAAATAAATCAGCTCAAATAGCTCTTGAACAAATCAAGGATAAAAAGTATTATCATAGATTTTTAGATAAAAATAAAAATATAGTACTAGTTGGTCTAAATTTTATCAATAATAAAGATAAAACAGAGCTTGATTTTATAGCAGAAGATATTAATTAACGCCAGTTCAATAAAAAAGAAGAAAAAAAGAAAAGAGTAAAAAAAAGTTCCTTAATTTTATAATTTATCTATTATCTACTATACTGAAATTAATAAGACGTCAATTAAATTATTAAAAGAGCTGCAGCAGTTATAATAAATAAATTATTCATTAATTTACTATACCCTGAGAAATTATGATTTTAAAAAAATTACCAATTTATATAAGTTCCTTTAAAGATATGATAGAAGGCAACTTTTTATATATAGATAAAACAAGCCATATTTACGATCTTTTTAACGGTTATAAACAATATTATTTTCTATCACGACCAAGAAGATTTGGCAAATCTCTTTTAGTCTCAACTTTAAAAGAGCTATTTTTAGGCAATAAAGAGCTTTTTAAGGATCTTTGGATATACAATAGTAATTATAACTGGCAAGAGTATCCTGTTATTCATTTAGATTTTTCAGTTATTTCTCATAGATCTTCAGAACAATTGGAAAAAAATCTAGTTAAACATATTAATAATATTGCTCAACATTATAATATTAATATTGGTCAAAATCAAAATCCAGAAGAAGCATTTTATGATCTTATTCAAGAATTATCTAAAATAAACAAAGTAGTAATATTAATAGATGAATATGATAAACCTATACTTGATCATCTTAATAATATAGAAGAAGCTGAAAAACAAAGAGAAATTTTAAGAAGTTTTTATGGTGTTATTAAAGGTCAAGATGCTAATTTACGGTCTGTTCTTTTAACAGGAGTTACTAGATTTTCAAAGACCTCTATATTTTCTGGTCTTAATAACTTAAACGATATTACACTTAAACCTGAAGCTGCTCAATTACTTGGTTACACTCAAGAAGAGTTACTTAAATATTTTATGCCTTATATTGAAAACTTTGCTAATAAATTAAATATATTAAATCAAGAATTATTAAAAGAATTGAAAAAATATTACAATGGTTATAGATTTTCTAAATTAGATTTAAAAGTTTATAATCCATTTTCAGTTCTTTATAGTTTAAATGATCAAGAAATTACAAATTACTGGTTTACATCAGGAACTCCTACTTTCTTAATTCATTTAATTTCTAAACAATATTACTCTTTAGAAACTTTAGATCAAGTTGAAATTAGCATAAATAATTTAGATAACTTTGATATAGAAGATATAGAACTTGTAACATTATTATTTCAAACCGGTTATCTAACCATTTCTGATTATAATAAAGTAACTCATAAAGTTAAATTAAGCTTTCCTAATTATGAAGTAGAATATTCTTTTACTAATTTTTTAGTCAAAGCTTTATCAAAAGTAAGCCAAAATAAATTAAGTTTATTAAGCTCTAAATTAATAAAAGCTCTAGAGAATAATGATATAGCTCAATTCTGTTATAAGTTAGAGATATTATTTTCTAGTATCCCTTACTCAATAATATCAGGAGAAAAAGAAAGTTATTATCATGCACTATTACAATTTTTATTTAGCTTATTATCTCTAGAATCTCAATCAGAAATATTGACCAATAATGGAAGAATAGATTTAGCTCTTGAGACCAAAGACTATGTTTATATTTTTGAATTTAAATTAAATAAATCAGCTGATATAGCTCTTCAACAAATAAATGATAAAAAATATTATCACAGATTTTTAGATAAAAATAAAAAAATATTACTTGTTGGTTTAAATTTTATCAATAGTAAAGATCAAACAGAACTGGATTTTATAACAGAAGATATTATTTTAGGATAAAATAGAATCTTAATTTTGCCACCAATAATTACATCGTGTAATTTATTATCATTAAAAAAATTAAAAATATTCAAGCTTTTAATTTTTATTGTACTTTATAGTCTTAAATTTGTTATACTTATAGTACATGAAAATTATGCATTACGAAAATTTTTATTATGATAAAGGAGGTAAAGATGAAAATAATTAATAAATTTTATATTCTTATGATATTAACAACAATAAATACAAATAAAATTGCTATGCAACAAGAGGAAGAAACAAAAACAGAATTTCCTAAAGAAATACTTACTTTGGGCAAAATGGCAAGTTTACCAATAGCAAAAGAAGCATTAAATATTTATGATAAACAACTTGAAAAAAATCCTGAGACCGCATTTAACTTTATGAAAGAGTATTTAAATAAGACTCAGCTTCCTCAGGATATTATTTATGAGGAAATTTATTGCTCCATAATTAATCAAATAGATAGGCCTGATGTATTTATAAAAGAATTAAATAAAAATTACGACATATCACTCTTTAATAACCTATGTTATGATTCTAAGTTAAATATAGCAGAAACCATAATAGACTATATAGCAATGCCTGAGCATCATAATATAGATATTTCAATAGATGATTTGAAAATTCTTTTAAATAATATAATACAAGATTATTCCACTTCAGAAATACGTATAGAAAGATTTTACATAGATCTACTAGAGTATTTAACAGATTACAGCATGGATTCAGACGAAATAGCTCCTTCTTATTATAAAATTCAGGAACTTATTGTAATAGTAAAAGATAAATTAATCAATTTATTAAAAGCTTTTGTAGAAAAAGAGAAAGAGAATAAAATAGAATTAATAGGAAAAACTCCTGATAACATAAAAGAAGAAGCTTTAAAAATCATTTCAGCTTTTGATTCAGATGATAAAATTACGGCTAACAACATTCTAAGCAAATTATCTAATAATGAAATTAACCAAGTACTTGATTATATTTATGGAGAATATTTTCCACAAGAAGCTAGATATTTAGATCAAAGTATATATTTTATTCAGTTTTTATTTCCAGAAAATCAAGTTATGGATATAATTTCTGATCTTTATCAACGTCTTTCTAAGTATTATCCTAGATCAAGTGAAATCGTTTATGAAAATAAATTGATGAGCAACCCCAATATTCAAGATATTATTCCATTGCTTATCGGATATATGAAATGGCTAGAGTATGGTGTAGTAAAATTTAAAGAAAATGAGATTTTTAAAAACCTTGAAAATATTAATAGCAATACTAATAAAATAATTGAACAACAAATAATTTTGCATTATAAAAATTTTGGACTAAATTTTGTTGATGCTCTTTTATCGGACTTACGATATGAAATAATGAGAAACGAGAATTTAACAAATAAGGATAAATATAATAGACTAAAAATTATTAGTGACATTCTTGATAAAATTATTAATGATAATAGTTTACCAGAGGACAATTTGCTATACTCTAATCAAGAAGAAATTAATACAGATTTAACAGAATTAAAAAAAGAAGCTCCTGAATAACAAAGTTAATTTATATACTTAAGCTAGCCATAATTATTATGGTTAGCTTATTTATTAAGGCTAAAATATTATATCAGAACAAAAATTTTTAATAATCATACTATATTCTGTGCTTGTTCGCGTGCTTTTTCTATCTCTACTTTAATGTTTATAGCAATACTACTAATTATAGAATCAGAACATTTAGCAGCAATTGTATTGATTTCTCTAAATAATTCTTGAAGAGTAAAATCTATTTTTTTGCCTTTTTCAATTACTGAAGATTCTAACAATTGTATTAAACTATCAACATGAGTCTTAAAACGTACTATTTCTTCATGTATATCGATTTTTTCTAATTGATTATAAATAATTAAAGATTGTGATTCTTTTAAAGAACCATTATTTTCATTATTATCACAAGAGTACTGAGCCAAAGACTCTAATGCTTGATTAAGAGTATTTTGTCGTTCCTTTACAACTATCTTAGATCGAGGTTCTAATTGATCAATATATTCTTTTATCAATAAAATACGATTTAATAGATCTTGACCTATAGCTTTGCCTTCCAAGACACGTGTCTCAATTAAAGATTCAACCATTTTCTCTATATGGAACATAATATTATTGGTTATATTATCTTCTATAGGTTCTTCTTTTATAAGAAATATATTTGGTAATTTTATAAGATCTTTTATCTCAAAATCACCAATAATTGCATGTTTTTCTTTAATTAATTTTACTGAATTAATATATTGAGATATAAGACTAAAATCAGGTTCAATAGGATGAGAAAGTAAACTAGGATTACTAATATAAAGTGAAAAGCTAACATTACCCCTATGGAGTTTAGATTTGAAATAGCGCATTAATGTTAATTCCAACTTGCTAAGAGAAAATGGAAGCTTAGCATTAAATTCAAAATATCTAGAATTCAAAGACTTTAATGTCATAGTTACATTAAGACCTTCTTTAACAGGTAACATTACACTCAAAGAACTAAATCCTGTCATACTTAAAATTTTTATATTCACTCTATATTTCCCTGATTTTTAATTAATCTAAATTAGTATATACATTTTGAACATCATCAAGGTCTTCCAAAGCGCTTAAAAAGTCATAAGCTTTTTCTTCATCTTCTTTATTTAATGATAATGTATTTTCTGGAACCCATTCAATTTCTGCACTATCGATTTTATAACCAGCATCCATCAAAGCTTGCTTAACTTCATCAAGTACACGAGAATCACAAGTAATCGTTGCTATATTATTTTCTGTATCTATATTTATATCTTTTATATCATAATCTAAAAGGTTCTCTATTAAAGAATCTTCAGTTACATTATTAGCAACTATTCTTATAACTCCCAAACGATGGAACATCCAGCTAACTGCACCATTTTCAGCAACTATACCACCCTTTTTACTAAAAAGATGTCTAAGCTCTGCAATTGCTCTATTTTTATTATCAGTAAGAACTTCAACTATTACACCTATATTACCTGGTCCATAACCTTCATAAGTATAACTTTCATAAGCTTGTCCTGGCAATTGACCTAACCCTCTTTTTATAGCTCGTACTGAGTTTTCTTGAGGCATATTAATTTCTTTTGCTTTTTCTAATAATAAACGTAATTTAGCATTAGCTGCTGGATCACCTCCACCAAGACGAGCTACAATGCTAATTTCTTTAATCAATTTGGTAAAAAGTTTACCTCTCTTTGAGTCTTCTTTTGCTTTTTTATGTTTAATTTGAGACCACTTGGAATGACCTGCCATTAAATCTCCCTAAAATTTTATAATTTTGATTTTAATTCAATTAACTTTTTATAATTTATTTGACGTCCACGAGGAGTCTTTTCAATATAACCACAACGCATTAAATAGGGCTCATAAACATCTTCTATTGTATCTTTATCTTCACCAATCATTGACGCTATAGTCTCAAGACCAACGGGGCCTCCGTCAAATTTTTCAATAATAATTTTTAATATCAAATGATCAACATATGTCAATCCATCTTTATCGATAGACAAAAATTCTAAAGCTTTATTAACCACTTCTTGATCTATTTTATCAATATCTTTCACTTGAGCAAAATCTCTTACTCTTTTAAGCAACTTTTTTGCAATACGAGGAGTTGCACGTGATGCTCTTGCAATAGATAAGGCCGCAATATCATCAAGATTAAGTTTAATAAAAGAAGCGCTTTGCAATATAATTTCTTTCAAGTCTTCATCAGAATAAAAATCAAGTCTTTCAATAATCCCAAATCTACTTCTTAACGGCGCTGAGATCATTCCAGCTTTTGTAGTTGCTCCTATTAAAGTAAATTGAGAAATAGGTAAATTAACAGACTTTGCTCCTGCTCCTTGACCTATAATTACATCAACTTTAAAATGTTCCATAGCATTATAAAGCACTTCTTCTACATTAACTTTCATGCGATGAATTTCATCGATAAATAGTATATCTTTAGGTTCAAGACTACTTAATAAGGCAACCAAATCCCCTGTGCGTTCTAACATAGGACCGTTACAAATTTTTATAGATACATTCATGACATTAGCCATAATTTGAGCAAGCGTAGTTTTGCCAAGACCAGGAGGCCCAAAAAGCAACATATGATCTAAAGGTTCTGATCTCATTAATGCCGCTCTAGTATAAAGAGCTAACTTTTCTTTTAATTCTTTTTGACCTAAATAATCATCGAATTTTTTAGGATGAAAATCGTAAGAATCTTGAGAGTAAGAATCCTGAGATTCTTGCATAAATAACATACTTAAATTATCGATAGATTTCATTGATTACTGCTCAAATAATATCAAAAACTGCATTTATACGTATTTTAGCATATTATAAATACTTTGTTAATAATTAAAATTATCAATTAAAAATCTTAATCAAAAGTTAACTAATATTTTTTCTCTCATACTCTTTTATTAATTTTACTATAGTTTTGTATTGTAATGAATTATTTTTTAAAAATTTAAAATCATTTAAAGTTCTTATAGCAATATCTAAAGCTGTTTGACCATTATTATTTCTAAGATTAAGCTCTATGTTTTTACTTAAGAATAATTGAACAATTTCTACATGACCAACTTTAATTGCTTCCATTAGAGCAGTACAGCCCGTTAATGGGTTTTGATCATTAATATTGTCGACAGCTTTATCAATTAACAAATTTACTATAGGCAAATGACCATAATAAGCAGCTAGACTCATAGCATTATCACCCATATTATTTCTATAATCACTATTAGCATTTCTTTCAATAAGTAATTTAAATATATCATAATAACCTTTCATAGCAGATATCATTAAAGCTGTACCTCTTTTAGAATTAATATCAATATCAGCATCATTATCTAAAAGTAACGTTACTATGTCTTTATTACCAGATTCAACCGCTTCAATTAAAGGAGTTATATTCCAATCATTTTTAGCATTAATATCAGCGCCTTGATCAATAAGTAATTTAATTATATCATAATGCCTTTCTTTAATCGCATATATTAAAGAATTATTGCTACCAATAACTCCGGGTGCTCTTATAGAATTAGTTATAGCATTAACATCAGCTCCTACATCAATTAAAAATTCCACTATATCTCTATAACCAAATTTAGAAAAAATCATTAATGCAGTATAACCATAATCACTTCGAATATTAATATTTGCCTCATTTGCTATTAAATACAGAACTTTTCTTAATAAAACTTCAAGCTGAACTTCATTAAATCTTGAGTTATTAAACGCTTGATCCAATATTTTACGCACTTCTATATCTACTTTATCATTATTTTTTTCTAATTTAACTTGTATATTATTCTTTAAATAATCAAATCTTTCTTTTCTAAAATTTTCAATGCTTATTTTTATTTGATTACTATATACTTTGCATATTGCTCTAAATATTTGACAAGTTTTAGGGACATAAATACATTCATGACATATATCTTCTATTATTTCTTTAAGATTTTTTTCACATGTTTTAATAGATACATCAAAAAGATTATCAAAACTATTAAAATAATCTTTTATTGTCTGATCTATAACCTGTTTTAAAATAAGCAAAGCCATTTCGTTAGGCAAATCAGTAATTAATTTTTCACTTAAATGATTTTGTCGAAATAATGACATTGAATTTAAATTATAATTAAAAATTAAAAGCAAATATAAAAACCTGATTAAAAAATTCTTTTTCATCTCTATCTTTAATCTTAATCTGTAATATCTTAAATATTATCTTGCTTTCTTATATGCTTTTCTATTAATTGAGCTATTTTTGTATGACCAAATTTTCTCGCAATATCTAAAGCAGTTTCATTAACTTCATTTTTAGTAAATACATTAGCACCATTTGATAAAAGCGACTTAACTATTTCTTCATGTCCTCTTTCAACCGCATTCATTAATACTGTTATATTTCCTAGATCATCTACAGCATTAACATTAGCTCCATGTCTTAAAAGTAAGTCAACTATTTCGCTATTACCTTTTATAGTGGCCCATATTAAAGCAGTATAACACATATTATCTTTAATCTCTAAATTTGGTTTATAACTCAAAATCAATTCAACCATATCTTTTCTTTTACTTTGCACCATACGAATTAAGAGAGTACGTTTACATTCATCTTTAGCATCTATACTACACCCTATACTTATTAACCATTTAAAAATATCTATATAACCATGGTCAATAAAAATAGATAAGACATTATTACCACTAAATTGAGTTATGATCTCTTTATTGGCACCTTTAAATATTAAATCGATAATTTCTTTTAAATAATAGCAATAATTTAAATTTTCTTTTTGACTTAAATCAATTTTACTCAAGCACAAAAATAAAGCTTTATCAATTTTTACTTGAGAAGTATTAGTTAACTTTATTTCTTCTAACTTTAATTTGATATTGCTTGCTAAATAATCAAATCTTTCTTTTCTAAATTTCTCAATAGCTCTTTTTTTACGATTACCATATTCATTGAATATTGCTCTAAATATTTGACAAGTTTTAGGGACATAAATACATATATTCCATATATCTTCTATTATTTCTTTAAAATTCTTCTCACAGGTTCTAGTAGATACATCAAAAAGATTATCAAAACTATTAAAGTAATCTTTTATTGTCTGATCTATAACTTGTTCTAAAATAAGCCATAATACTTCTTCAGGTAAATTAGTAATATTTAACGCTAGATGTAAACTATTTAGATCAGCTTTTTCTGACATTTCCATAGATTTGATATTAGTAAAAAACATTGTGATTGACAAAGCTATACCGATAAAGAGCTTTTTTAATTGCATTTTATTGCCTTTTTTTTTAAATAATAAATACATTTGTTATTAATTATAAAATTCAAAATAAAATATGTCAAAAAGTTAACCAATCACCACAACATCAAATTGCAATTATGAGCTTAAAAATATATAATTTATAATATTACTGTTATTTCTAAATCTTCTAAAAATATAATATTATGAGTAAACATTTTACTAATTTGCATCTTCATACGGAATATTCTCTGCTTGATGGTGCTATTGCAATAGACAAATTAATCAAATTTGGAAAACAAAATAATTTTAAAGCTCTATGTATGACCGATCACGGTAATATATTTGGTGCAGTAAGATTCTTTGCTCAAGCTAAAAAAGCCCAAATAAAGCCTATTTTAGGAATTGAAGCTTATTTTACTCAAGATGTTAAATTAAAAGATGCAGAAAATAAATATTATCACTTGATTTTATTGGTTGAAAATGCAATTGGTTACAAAAATCTTTGTAAATTAATCTCTTATTCATATCAAGAAGGTTTTTACTTTAAACCTAGAATAGATTATAGAATTTTAGAAAAACATTCTGAAGGATTAATTGCTACTTCTGCTTGTCTTGGAGGGCATATACCAAGTTTACTTATGCAGAATAATGAACAAGAAGCTGAAAAAAAAATAGACTGGTTCTTAGATGTTTTTGGGCCTGAAAGATTTTATTTAGAGGTTCAGCCGGAAGACCAAAAAGAACAAATAATACTCAATCAAAAGATTTTTGAAATAAGTAAGAAAAAAAATATAGAGTGCGTAGCAACTGGCGATTGTCATTATATTTTACCTGATGATAGAGAAGCTCATGAGGTTATGTTATCTATTCAGACTCATCATAAGATAACAGATGCCAATAGATTTACATTTGGTGACTGTAGAGTACATATAAGAACTGAACAAGAGATGTTGAATATATTTTCTCAACACGAAAGTGCAGTCTGGAACAGCGGTAAAATTGCCGATATGTGTAACTTTGATTTTGAAACAGGAAAATTATTTTTCCCTCAATTTGAGATCCCTCAACAAATAACTCAAGAAGAATTTTTTAAAAATTTATGTCAAGAAGGATTTAAAAAGTTAATAGAAAAAGGCTCTATAGATTCAGATAAAATCGAAATATACCAGAAGCGATTAGATTTAGAAGTCTCTCTTATTACTAAAATGGGCTTTATAGGATATTTCTTAGTTGTAAGTGACTTTATTAAATGGGCAAAAATAAATAATATACCAGTAGGACCAGGGCGCGGTTCAGCTGCTGGATCTATAGTTGCTTGGTCTTTAGAAATTACCGATATAGATCCTATTAAGTATAATTTACTTTTTGAAAGGTTCTTAAATCCTGAACGTATCTCCATGCCTGATATAGATATCGATTTTTGTATAGAAGGTCGAGATAAAGTAATAAATTATGTAAAAGATAAGTACGGACATGATAAAGTTTGCCAAATAATTACATTTGGAACTATGATGGCAAAAGGTGTAATAAAAGATGTTGCTCGTGCACTTGGGTTTCCTTTTGAGGATTCTAATGCAATTACTGAATTAATTCCAGATCAACTTAAGATTACACTTGAAGAGGCTATAGACCAAGAACCGAGATTAAAAAAATTAATAGAAAGCAACTCTAAAGTAGCTCATATCTTTAACTTAGCTCTCAGATTAGAAGGCCTTACTCGTCATGCATCTAAACATGCTGCAGGTATCGTTATATCTCCAGAACCAATATCTGATGTATTACCGGTTTATATACCTCCTAAAAGTACTGATTTAGTAACTCAATATGCAATGACAGAGCTTGAAAGCTTAGGCTTTCTAAAAATGGACTTTTTAGGATTAAAAAACTTAACTTTGATAAAAAATACATTAGATTTAATTAAGAGAAATCATAATATAGAAATAGATATAAGCAAAATACCAATAGATGACAAAAAAGCTTATGATTTAATGTCTGCCGGAAAAACATCAGGAGTATTCCAGTTAGAATCTGATGGCATTAAAGACGTTCTAATAAGATTACAGCCAGAGGTCTTTGAAGACGTTATTGCAGTCAACGCTTTATACAGACCAGGACCTCTTGGATCAGGTATGGTCGATGATTTTATTGAGAGAAAGCATGGGCGCCAAAAAATAGTATATCTGTTTGATGAACTTGAAAGTATTTTAAAAGAAACTTATGGGGTAATCGTTTATCAAGAACAAGTAATGAAAATTGCATCTACCATTGCCGGTTATTCTTTAGGAGAATCAGATATCTTAAGAAGAGCAATGGGTAAGAAAAAAGCAGATGTAATGGAAGAACAACGTGCTATTTTTACAACAAAAGCTATAGAAAATAACTTTGATGGTAAAAAAGCTGGAGAGCTATTTGATTTAATGGCCTATTTTGCTGGTTATGGTTTTAACAAATCTCACTCAGCTGCTTATGCTTTAATTGCTTATCAAACTGCTTATTTAAAAGCCAATTACTGTGCTGAATTTATGGCTTGTTTAATATCTCTAGAATCATCTGATGCTGAAAAAATGTCTTTCTACTTACAAGAAGCAAAAGAACTGGGTATCGATATTTTACCTCCCGATATTAATTATTCTGAAAAAGATTTTACTGTTATTAATAACCAATTAAGATTTGGCCTAAGCGGTATTAAAAACGTAGGAACAGCTGCTATTTCTAATATACAAGAGACTTTGTATGAAAAAACCTCTGATAAAAAACTCTTTAAAGATCTATTTGATTTTTGTAAAAGAGTAGATTTAAGAGTATGTAATAAAAAAGTAATAGAAAGTTTAATTTGTTCAGGAGCACTTGATAGTTTACCTGGAAATAGGGCTCAAAAATTTGAAGAGCTAAATAAGATAATCGACTTAGCTCTTGAAAAGAAAAAAGAAGAATTAACAGGACAGATGGGTCTCTTTGATATATTTGCAAAAGCCAAATCAAAAGATGAATTTGCAGCTACTACTTATAACTTTCAATTAAAAGAAGAATGGCCAGATAATATAAAATTAGAGAAAGAAAAAGAACTTCTTGGAATATATATTAGTGCACAGCCCCTTGATAGTTACAAAAAAGAAATCAAATGGACTAAAGTATCTAATTTATCAGATCTGCATAACATAAACGATGAAAAATTGATTACATGCTGTGGAATAGTTAAAAGCAATAGGACTATAACAACTAAAAAAGGCGATCCTATGGCATTTATCTTAATAGAAGATTATACATCAAAAGCTGAAATAGTTGTCTTTCCTAAACTATTTAATAAAGTGGAGCCATGGTTGAAAAATTATAATATATTTATAGTCAAAGGAATTATAGATCCTACTTCTAATAAATTAATCAAAATCAAAGCTCAGAGTATTGTTCCCATAGACCTTATATTTGAAGAAAGTATATCTAATAAGTTAACATTAAATTTAAAAGACAATACTAACGAAAAATCTATTATAAAAATTAAAGAAAGTATAATTTTTGGATCTTCAACGTTGGAAATCAAATTTAAAGAAAATGAGCAATTAGTAAAAATAGAAGCTAAAGATAAAATAAAAATAAGCAAAGAGTTACTTGAAATAATAGAACAAGAAAATATAGAAACACAAATAGATATAGTTTAAACTATATCTATTTATTTAAAATTTTAACTACATATAGTAATCAATTCTTGATATACTCCATTTAAAAGTCTATAAATTTGATTATACTTAAGACTCATATCTTTATGATAAATAGATTTAAATATATCTTTTTGGGATTCACTAAAATCGTTTTCTTTTTTTAACTGTTCTTTAACATTTTTAGAATCATTTGATAGACTTTCAGGCTTAACATAATTTCGTACTGCAATCAGTACTGGATTAGAAGATATAATATCTGTCTCTAAATTGATAATCAGATCATTATTGAGTATATACTTATTATCTACTATATTAAGTATCTCAAGCAAATTAAATATAATGTAATTTCTAGAATTTGAATGCCCTGGATCAGTACCGTTAAGCATAACTCTTAAGTTCTTTATTTTTTTCAAATCTTGTAACTCAAATTTACGACAACTCAATGATGTTAAATCATCAGTAGTTATAGCTCCTATAGCTGCTACTAAATCACTATTTGAGTAAAATTGTGTTAATTTTTTAAATTGTAACGGTTTAAATTTATCTTCTGTTTTATCTCTTACCGGACATGCCAAATGTATGGCATGATCTACAAATAAGTTGGCTGATAATAAACGAGTTGCATTATTAACTACATTACACCCATGACTATGAGCAATGGTAAATACTTTATAATCAGAATAAAATTCATTTAATAAAGATGCTAAAATAACTGCTGCATTTTGCCTTGCTGGGGTATTATTATGGCCACTCCACTTAAAAGAAATAACCTCTACAGGGATCATTTCTTTATCTGCCATTTGTTTACCAAATCTTAAAACATTACTGTAAAAAATAGAAGTTGGATCATAGTAATCAGGAGCTTCAGGGACAAAAGTTCCATGTAAAACCACAATAACAACAGGTTTTTTGGATTCAGAGTAATTAGCAGGAACATACATATCAGATTCTCTTATGCCAATATCTTTAGAATATTTCAAATCATCCGACATAATGGTAGACAAATAACCAAATTTCAATTTTAACTGATCATGAGACATTCTATGCCACTTTTTTCTTTCAAGTTGCGCCCATTGATTAATGTTCAATTTAAAATTAGGTACTTCATTTGTGTCACTAATTAACAAATCTTCAAACTCTTTTTCAAGCTCAGACAAGTTTTCATCTTTACTATTTTGTATATCTTCGCCTTTATTTCCTCTATAAACTCTACTTACTTGATCCTTTAGAGTTTTATAAATATCACTAAAAAAACCTGAATTAACTAAGTTAACTATGGTAATTAAAACAATAACATAAATAGCCCTCTTTAAATTAGTGCTCATAGCGCGCTCCATTTTTTATTTCAAATAAGAATATTATAAGATAAGTATAAATAAAAAATAAAATTGAAGTCAATCAATAAAAATGCTATTTGCCATCTAAAGAAAAAAGAAAGAGTTATAAATCTCTTTCTTTTTTAATATTATTAAGAAGATAAATTTAAAAAATTATAGCAATTCACCTGCTAATCTACTGAGTTCACTTCTTTCACTAATTTGAAGATAAACAGAACCAAAAATACTATGTCCTTTAAATTTATTAGTAGTAACTACAAGACCATTACTCATAAAATCAAGATAAAGCGAATCTATTTGGTAAGGATCACCAGCTAAAATAATCTTACTACCTTGACCAACACGAGTTATTAAGGTTTTTACTTCATGAGGAGTTAAATTCTGAACCTCATCTATTAAAATATATTGATAAGGAATAGATCTACCTCTCATATATGTTATAGCTTCTAAGCTGATTTTATTTTCCCTTAAAAGAACCTCAAGTGGAGGTACTCGCTTGGGAAAAATATTAGTTGTTTTTGACTTATCTTTACCATGTCTTCTTCTTTTATTGTTATTACCAACATTACCAGTACCAAAACCTTGATAAGGTTCTTCTTCTTTATAAATGCTTGAATATCTAGCATTAAGGGAATGAGCAATAAAGTCCATATTATCATAAACAGGCTGCATCCAACTTAAAAGTTTTTCCTGAATATCTCCAGGTAAATAACCAATATCAGGTCCTAAAGGGATAACAGGACGAGTAACTAAAATTTTTTCATACTCACTTTTAATTAATACTTTATCAAGCCCTGCAAGCAATGTTAAAAAGGTCTTACCAGTTCCTGCTGGACCTAAAAGGGTAACTAACTTAACTGAATCATCAAGAAGTAAATCAAGTGCCATTAACTGCTCTACGTTTTTAGGTTCTAAAGGCAAATTAAGATTAGGAGCTTTAACAACTTTAAACTTTGCAGGTTTATCTTGGCCTAAATATCTATAAACTACATAATTAAATGGATTATGCTGACTTTCTAAAATAACAAATTGATTAACAGTTAATAGATTTTCAGCCTCTAGTCTTAAAAGTTCTTCAGGCAAATCTCTTTTTAACTCAATTGCTGGAACACTCACTCTAATCCAGCCACGATAAAGATTTTCTTTAGTTACACTATTTTTTAAATAATCTTGAGAATCTATACCCAAAACATCAGCTTTAACACGAGCATTGATATCTTTGGTTACAAATTTAACATCAAAACCTTTTTTTAAAAGACAATTGGCAAGAAGTAAGATCTTATTGTCAACTATATTCTGTTCAAGAGCAAAGTTTTTAGCTTCACACTCATCACAAATAAAAACTATCTTTAATTTAGATCCATTATCAAGATCTACTCCTGATTGCAAAGATCCTTTAGAACGTAACTGATCTAAACTTCTTATAACAGTTCGAGCATTATATGCTCTTTCGGAAGTTTCACTTTTAAATTTATCAAGCTCTTCAAGCACAAATATAGGTATAGCAACTACACCATCTTCGAAATTAAATATAGCCTGAGAGTCAAACGCCAATACATTTGTGTCTAAAATATAAACTTTATTACTTAAGGTCATAGATCTATATTCCTATATTATACTTTATAACTACTTATAAGCTAATCGGATTAAAAGTATCATAGTAACATTGATTTAACAATAAATAAGATAAAATTATAAAATAAATCTTTACAGAGATCCCTATTTAAGAGATCTCTGCTTATATATTAACTAATTAAATCCAATAATTTTTGCCAAGCTACTTGAGCTGTTTGTACATCACCACTTGCAAGACATGTTTGACCTGTATTGGATAAGTCAAGTACATATTTTGCTAATTTAGCTCTTCTATTGCAGGTCTCAGCATCTTCAGATTTGATCAAACTTATTAAGCAATTATTCGATAGTCTGACAAAGTTATCCTGCAAAGTCTGTTTTTCAGGATCTTGATATTTATTTAAGAAAGAAGGAAATGCTTTGTTTATAATTTCTTATCCAGGTCATTGGATAAGCTGTGTAGTTTATAAATATAAGAATTCACCTACAAACTTTATATTTGTTGATTCTCTTAATATCGATCGCACCAAATGCAAGAGATCCATTGAATTTACTAATATTTTTCTAGATAAAACAAATAGTAATTTAGAAACATCTAATGATACAACAGCTCCAAAAGTAATATCCAATGCTAATTTCAATATTATAAAAATAGAAGAAGATCCAGAGTGGAACAAAGAAGATATTAATATGCTTAAAGAAGAAACCAATGATAATATACATGAAGAAAATGATCAGACAGAAAAAAAATCAACCAGTACAGATTCTGTACAAGCAGAATCTAATGAAAAAGCATCCTTTCAGGCAACTCCTAAACAAATAGAAGCTCTAGCAAAATCTTTCAAAAGAGAGCCGCAGCTTGACTCTAATCATTTAGCAGGAGGACTGCCTATTAAAATATCTAGATTCATTAAGCAAATAAAAGAATATCCTCAAGAATTTAAAAAAGGTGAACGAAATATAGTCTTACTAGGACCTCCAGGATCTGGTAAAACTACTATTGCTGAAATTATTGCAAAAGAATTAGACAAAGAATTTTATTCTATAAATGCAGGAAAATTAATAACCCCTTTTCAAGGATCTGCTTCTTCTGCTTTAAGTATGCTATTCGAGTACATAGAACGATCTTTATGCTGGAATTTATTATGATCAAGATAAAACATTTCCTGATACTAACATGATGATGATGATCCTTAAGCATTTAATGAGTAGCAATCCTCATTATAAAATTACCGATCCTATATATTGCGATATAGCAAATGAAACTGTTGATAATTTTACGGTTAAAGATTTTGAGTATTTAGTAAATTATGCTGATAAACTAGCACAAGATAGAAACTTTAAAGTAATTTACCCTTATGATTTATATCTCTCTTTAAGTAATATATTAAAAAGTAAAGCAAAGCCCTATGCGGTTTCTATAATTGATAATACAACATATTCTTTAGTTAATTATGCTTCTGTTAGTATAGGTTTATCAAACACTGAGAGTGCTGGGATCAACTGTGGACCAGTTAATGGTTCTAGCAGTTTTACCAATTCAAGATCTATAAGTAAAAATTTTCATAGCTGGACTAACCATACTACACATCAAGCGGATTTTAGAGAATTGGAAGACGATAAAAAATTCTTGAAAGAATCTTCTGAAGGAGAAATTAGTAATAAAAATACCAGATTAGATTATAGAACTAAAAAGGTCCCTAATTATTACTTAAGATTCACTTTCATTAAGCACTGCTTACAAAATAGAAAGCATAAGATAGATAAGCAACAATTAATAAAACTTACTAATGCTACAGATAAGCTAAGTTTATATACTATTAAGAAAGTATTAGAACTATCAGATGAAGTTTATTCTCTTAGAATATTAAATGAGCTAGAAAATAAAGACAACGGTCTAACTCTTGAAGATATAGTTCAAGGCGCTAAAAAAATAAACATTGATCTTGTTCTTAAAGATGATATTTCCTCTGCTCTTGATCTGAAAGTCACTAAAATTCTTTCTTTAATTAATTTTATGTCTTCAAATCTTAAATTTGACAATGACCTTTTAGAAAACATAATTAAAAATATAGAGAATATTAATCTCAGGGATAAGAAAAATACCACTGTATTAAATAAAGTTAAGTTTATAAATTGGTTTGGTTTAGATTTAGTTAAGTTACTGCTTGCTCACAAAGCAGATCCTACTTTAGTTGATTCTTATGGAAGAAACGTTTTGATGAATATTCTTATGATTAAAAATCTAGATGAAAATAAAATCTTAGATATTATGGATATTTTCAGTGACTCAGATTTAGATGTCATTATTAATTGTAAAGACAATAAAAATACTACTGCCTTAATTTATGCTTTTGATAGTGGCTATATAAAAGTTGCTAACAAACTAATAAGTTTAGGTGCTAATATGTATTCTATGAATAATATGGGCAAATTTGGTTTAAGTTGTGCTTGTGAGCAGGGTTGTAAAGACATAGTTGAGAGCTATATTCATAAAGCTGAACCCAATATTAATTATAGAGATTATTCAGGCAACAACATTTTTCTTTATGCTGCTAAATCAGGAAATGTCGAATTAGTTAAATTTCTTCTGGACAATAAATTTAGCATTAATTTTAAAAATTACTCAAACCAGACAGCACTTCATTTTGCAGTTCTTTCAGGAAATATTGAAGTGTTTAAAACATTGATTGATAAAAAAATTGATATTAATACTCAAGATAGCTCTGGTCAAACTGCTTTAACTTATCTAATTAATTGGTATTTTTCTAATAAAGCCTTAAGCGAATGTAAAAGCAAACTTCAAGTGTTGGGTTTTGAATCAAATAATGATATTTTGCAGAGATTTAGTAAACTACACTGCGGAAATTATATAGATAAAGCAGATTTAAAGAATATGTTAAATATAGTAGAGCTATTGATCTCAAAAGAAGCAAAAGTTGACCTTAAAGATAAGGATGGTAATACTCCATTAATTCTTGCAGTAAAATTTAATTGCGTTGAATTAGTAAAAATGCTTATTAAAGCTAAAGCTAGTATATATGTTATAAATAATCAACGTTATGCTCCAAGAGATATTGCTATAGAGAATAAAAATACCGAAATAATTAATTTAATAAATTCAGCTATGGGATCCTGTATACTTTCTTAATTAGAAATTACATTTTAACAAACCTGGTATTGCTTTCTAAGCAATACCAGATATAGTAATTAACTTTTAGCTAAATTAAAGTATTGTAATTAAATTTGATAATTAAGTTTGAGTTTATATATCATAATCTTTTAGTCAATATCAAACTAACAACAAAAAAATAATTTTTAATTTTAAGAATGTTAGAGCTAATTATGCTTTTTTACCCAAACTTTTATTTATTTGCTTAGATCAAATTCATGTTAAATATAGAAAATAAATTGGGATAAAAAAGTTATAAAAATTTAAATGATACAAATAATAATCAATCAAACTGTAAATCGTATAATCTTCTTAATTCTTGAGAAGTAGTTGCTTGCTGAGCATTTTTATCTAAAGCATAACTTATAAATCTAGGAAATCTAAGCGCAAGACCAGGAGAACTATCACTCTTAGAAGCAGTATGCATAGGAGATTGTGTAATTTCATCGGCTAAAACTATCACTACTATTTCTGGGTTTACCCAAACATCAGGTTCTAATTCTTGATTACAATCCACATTAAATGGCTTATGATTTACTTTGATTTTATCGCATTTCTCTTTTAATTCGCGCCATTCATTATCTTTTAAACCGGTACCAATTTTAGCAGTTGTTTCAAATCTATCGGTTTCTTTATTGTAAACTCCAACTAAAAATGCTCCTATTTCAAAAGCAGCTCTTTTTCCTCGGCCCTTATAATACCCTAATACAACTGCATCAATAGTATCTTGTAAATTACCTTCTTGATGGCGCTTTAATTTTATCCAATTAAAATTTCTTTTACCAGGTTTATAATCGGTATTTGGACGCTTAACAACAAGCCCTTCAAGTCCTTGAGTTATATTTTTATTAAAGTAATCGCTTAATTCTTGAGCAGTTTTACAGTACTCTTCTTCTATTAAAAATATTCTTTCTTGACTATTTAAATCTATTTTATCAGAAATAATCTTCAATAAAATTTCTCTACGTTCTTGATAAGATTTTTCTAAAACTAATTTATCATTAAAGTATAAAATATCAAAAATAAATAATCTTAAAGGCAAGTCTTGAGCTGCTTGATCAATGCCATGCTTTCTTTTACGCTTTACAGTTTCCTGAAATGGTAAAAATGACTCAGATAATTCATCATAAACTATAGCTTCACCTTCTATAATCATGTTTTTTATTTTAAGTGGATTAGATAGATCGTGTAAACAAAATTTATCGATTAAAGCTTGAGATAGATCTGGAAACATTCCAGTCATATTTTGTAAATTTCTTGAATAAAACCAAATCTGAGGATTTCCAAGATGACTATTATCTATATGTATTTGTAGCCTAAAACCATCTAATTTAGGTTGAGCAATGCAGTCACCCATTCTGTCAATAATTTCTAAGCAACTAGAAGCCCGTTCAGCTGCTGCCGGTCTTATTGGAATTGAAACCTGAGCATTTATTAATTTTAAGCCTTCTTGACCATGCAATTTAATTTGATAAGCAATTAACCCTAGATCAGCACAAATGTTATATTTACTTTCAATTTCTGATCTTAAAGATTTATCTCCAGCAAGGTAAAATGATAGACTATCGATAATAGTCATATCAGAAAATCCTAATCGCATAGTAGATAAAATAATACGAATAATAAAAGAAGCGCTCAAACTATCTAATTTCTTAAATAAGTTACTTAACACACCAGCTTTTTCTTCTTGAGAACCTGTTCCAGTAATCGATTGTAACTCAAGCAAGTTATTATAAACTTCTATTATATCAAGATTAGCGTCTTGATAAGGCCAGTCGGCAGAAGTAATTACTAAGGATAAATCACCAGCTTTTTTTTCTAATTTCTTAAATTCTGACAAATCTTGATTCAGTATTTGAGAGATAATTTTTTCTAAATTTTTTTGAGCAAAATTAAATTGATAATTAGATTTATAATCAGGACCTAGGTTTCCTAACGCAAGATAAGTAACGATTTGAGACTCTTCAGGAGACAAATTCTGATAAAGATCTTTAAGTTTATAGGTAATATTTAAACGAGAGCTTTCTTTACTAATTTGAAAAAAAACTTCAGCTAATTTACAAAATTTCATTAACATTTCCTAATCTTTTAATAAATATCAAAAAGTATTCTAGAGCCGAAAACATAGACAAGAATAAAGCAATAAATAAAAATAAATACTCTAGATAATATATAAATAAACTTTGATAATTATTTAATATGACACAAGTTAGATAACAAAATTGCATTAAAGTTTTAAATTTTGCACTCTGAATAACAGATATCTCAAAACCATGAGTTAATGCTACTTGTCTTAAACCCATAATAAAAAATTCTCTTGAAATAAAAATAATAGGAATATAAAAATATATTTTTCCCACTGATAAAAGTGTTATAAGTGTAGAAAACAATAAAAATTTATCAGCAATAGGATCTAATAGACCACCTAATAAAGTTTCTTGATTATACTTTCTTGCAAAAAATCCATCAAAAAAATCTGTAAGACCCAGTAGTACAAAAAAAATCGATAACATTAAATTTATATTAAAAGAATTAGTTGGTAAAAACCAAATAAGCAAAAAAGGCAAAATAGTTATTGAAGATATCAAACGTAAGAGAGTAAGTAGAATAGAAAAATTTAACAATATGTAATACCTATTTGACTTGCTGTTTTTTAATTATTGGTGGCGATGCAGGGACTCGAACCCCGGACCTACAGATTATGATTCTGCCGCTCTAACCAGCTGAGCTACATCGCCTAAATTATCTTAATACTTAAGAACTTTAATAAATTGCTTATATTTATATATTATAGCATATATGAAAAAATATGCAATTTATTTATTAAATTAAGACAGTAAAATTTTTCCAATCTTTAATTCAAATAAGAATATCAATAATTAAATTAAAAGCTAATTCTTTTAACTTTAAGAACATTAATAACAAAATTAAAGATCCATCTTAATAATATAAGACCAGTTATTAAAGTTGATACAATACCTATCATCATAGTTAATGCAAAACCTTGAATAGCAGGTGACCCAAAATAATAAAGAACAGCACCAACTATAAAAGTAGTAATATTTGCGTCAAGTATTACTGATGTTGCACCATTAAACCCATTATCCACTGCTTGAGGTAATGGAGTACCTGTATTTAAATCTTCTTTAATTTTTTCATAAATTAAAATAGAAGAATCGATAGCCATACCTAAAGTTAAAACCATACCAGCTATACCTGGCAATGTAAGAGTAGCATCAGGTATCAAAGCAAGTCCAAATAAAATAAATAATAAATTATAAAGCAATACTATAAAAGCAAATAATCCAGCCGTTTTATATACAAATATACTAAAAAGAAATAGTAACCCTAGTCCAATAGCACATGATAACAATCCTCTATAGATAGATTCTTGACCTAAAGATGGCCCTATTTGTCGCTCTTCCACAAATTGTACTGGCGCTACAAAGGAACCAGACTTTAAAAGCGACGCTAATTCTTTTGCTGAATCTTCTTCAAAATTACCAGATATTGCAGCTTCTCCACTACTAATTGCTTCATTTACAACCGGAGCTGATACAACCGTATTATCTATAATTATAGCAACTGGATGTCCAATATTATCATTAGTTAATTCATGGAACTTTTCAGCACCTTGAGAATCAAACTTCAAATTAACTGCATAAGAACTCTTAGATTTAGAGAATATATCTCTTTGCTGAAATCCGCTATTAACATCTTTTAGCAATCTACCTGTAACTTTTGCATAAGAGGATACCAAGTAATAGCCACTTTCTATAGAACCAGTTTTTCCTTTAACTATCATTGTACCTTCAGGAAGAGTATGTCCTAATTTTTCAAGTAATTGTTCTTCTGTTTTTGCATAGTCATAAATAGGTTTCATTTCAAGAAGAGCAGAACTTCCTATTCTTTCTTTTGCTCTTTCTGGATCACTAACGTTAGGCAATTCTACTACTATACTATTTTCACCTTGAGGAAATATAGTTATTTCTCCGGCACCAAACACATCTAATCTATTACGAATAATAGATATATTAGACTCTACAGCATTATCCTTAACTGTTTTAATAAACTGATTATTGAGAGAAAAATTTACTAATTTACCTTTTTGGGTTGTTGAAAGATTAGTATCAACACTAAGAAGATTATAAGCTTCTTTTGCGGCTTGTTCAGAATTAAATTCTAAAGAAGCCGTACCTTCAAATTCGTTAATTTTAGTAGAATTTGGAAGTACTATAGATTTCTTCTTTAAATTTTGAGTTACATCATCTATTCGTGATAAAAGTTCGTTTTTAACGGCTTCTTCTACTTTAACATCTAAAGTTAAATAAGTGCCTCCTACAAGATCTATTCCGAAATTTACATATTTCTTTATATTAAATAAAAAATATATACCAAACACAGTAATTGAAAACCAAACTAAAGAGCTTATAATTAGATAAGGGCGTGAAGCAAGATTCATTATAGTTTCCTTTTTTTTTTAATTTATCTTGAAAAATTGGTGCGGAAGGAGGGACTCGAACCCACACGGGATTTCTCCCACAGCCACCTCAAGGCTGCGTGTATACCAATTTCACCACTTCCGCAGTACTTTTTTTTAATAAATTATCACAATTCCTAGATCTTATCAAATTTTTTTAAAAATAATTTTTAAGTAATTTTATTATGATTTTTTAAAGAAGGAAAAAATATACTTAAAGAAATTTCCAATGCCCCTCAGTATTCTTTTAAACCAAGAAACTTTTTCTTTTTTTTCATTATCTTTAAGCAAAGGTTTCTTTTGAATATCCTCTTTTTTGGAATTTTCAGATTTCTCTTGTTCTTCAATCTCTTCTTTAGTTAAATCTCTTAAATAGATGCCCTTAGACTCTAAAACTGGAATATTTTGATTTAAAACGGAAAGTATCTGATCAAGCTTTATACCTGATTCAACTAAATAATTCTTAAGCGCTCCGGTGATATAATTTTTAATTAATAAAATATTGTCACCAGCATTCTCTATAGTTTCGTATAGAATTCTTGCTTTTTTATCATCAAGTACTTTTTCTATCTCTTCAAAACTATTAAGGGCACTTTCTTCATAACTTTCCGCTGATTTTAATTGATCAGATAAAACATTAGAAATAGAATTATCTATTTTGTCTTTCATTAAAGTTAATGACTGAAAATTAACTTTAAGATTTTCCAATATTTTTTTCTCATCATTAAGTTTATTCATAAGCTCCTGATCTTCATCAAGAAATTCTTGTTCAAGTTGTTTATTCAATTTCTCTATATTCTCATCTATCTTTCTTAAAAAAATATTACTATCTATTTTTAAAGATGTAATTGTTTTATTAAATTTACCTATAATTTGATTATACTTTTCTGTTAAATCTTTTTTACTATTATTTATTTGTTTCATTAAAGAAGCTAGCGCTTCATATCTTGGTTTAGCTTTTCTCCACCAATGAAGCTTCTCATACCAATTACCAGTATCCTTTTGATCAATAGTATTAATACCATTGTTTAAACACACTGAATAATTAATAGTCAAAACTACAAACGTATTAAAAAGTATAATAAACAACTTTGATGAAAAATTTTTCATAAATTTGTATTCCCAAACTCTTTAATAACTAAAGAACACGTGCAATATCTTTTAACTCATCCATTAATAATTTTGATAGTTCTTCTGCATCCTCTGAAGTATAGCTCCACTTTACACCTGAATCAACCTTAGTTAATAAAGATCTATCACTCTTTATATCTATTATATCGATCCTTACTATATTCATAAGAGGATGAACCATCGAAGGAGCTCTAACTACCCCCGCTCTTCCTAAAATGCTATAAGCAATATTATTATCATCCAGAAAACATAACATTACTTTCTTTTGCCAGACCATGTTATGATAACCAGTATGATCCTTATGTATAGACATTAAAATGCTTTCTGAACCTTTTGGATATAAACATTGTATTGGGGTGGTATGAGGTAATCCTTTTTCTGAGAATGTAGCTAAAATAGCAACTGCTCTACCTTGCTTGAGCAAATTAGTAAGATCTTCAGGTAACTTTACTCCAATGTGTTTTGCCATTTTTATTTTTCCTATAATTTTAGGTTTTATTTAGATTTTTTTAAACTAATATATTTTTACAATAAATTTAAAGTATAAAAAAGTAATGCCTATATATTTTACCAGATCTGTCAAGAGGAATCTAATATAAGCATTATTAATGTTATTAAAAAATATTTTAAATTTGCTTATGATCAACAATATTTTTAGACAATTTAGATACATTATTTATTAATAAAATCGTATTACTTACATCATACTCTAAAGATTCTTTAGCAACTTGAAAAAATGCAAATTTAGCATCTTGGGCGTTTTTTATTAATAACTTAATATTATATTTTATCTCTTGAGTACAATTAATAGTCTCAAAATAATTAATTAATTCTGAATCTGTCATTGCAAGAGAATTTACTCCATAACGTTTGCAAATATATCTCTTTAAAATTTCAGTCAACTTAAAATATAAATAATCGATTGTATTTTTATTATTATTTATTTCTTTTGTCAGTTTATCTAATTCTTTTTTTGCTATATATTCAGGGGAAGATCTTTTAAATTTTAAAAATAAATAACATAATAATAGTGTAGCGATAAATATAAAAATAGTAAAAAAAATTATAGTTATTATACCCAAATTAGATTCATAAAAAGAAACATCTAATGCTTTATAGTAATCACCATAATCTATATCATTTGGTAAATTATTATTCAAATCCATGATTCCTCTTTAAAATAAGCTATTTATTAATTGTTTTTATTTACACGCCTTGATAAAAAATTAATAAGACTATATTCAAAATTTTCTGAAGATATTGCATCAAAAAAGTCCACTTTTGCTAATTTAAACATATCTTCCTGAGTCTTAAACCAGGATTCTAAGTTATTATTAATTTTATTAATATTAGTGTTTATACAAAAACTATTACCAGTTTCTATATCCTTAAAATCAAGTATTCCTAAATTAGGCAAATGTCTTTCTCTTTCATCTAAACACCTAAATGCAATTATATCATGTTTTTTTAAGGCATATCTTAGTAAATTTTTATCAAAATCAATTAGAAAATCTGATATTAAGCATATTAAAGAATTTTTGATTTTCATTCTAGATATAAACTTTAAAACACCATCAATATGAGTACCTTTAGATTTAGGCTTAAAAGAGACGAGCTTATTAATTACATCAATAATATGAGCACGGGATGATTTTGCTGGTATAAAAAGTTCAATTTCATCAGTAAATAATATTAGACCTACTGAATCTTTACTATATAAAAATATTAAAGCTAATAACGTAGATAGTTCAAATATTAAATCAAATTTTAACTTATCTTGGGATCCATAAAAAACAGAACCTGAAACATCTATTGCTAAAAAAACTGAGCGATCTTTATCATCAAGATATTGTCTTATTAATAATTGATTAGATTTTGCAGAACCCTTCCAATCTATATAACGTATATCATCGCCATTTTGATATTCACGTAATTGGTTAAAATCAAATCCAAAACCTCTATTTCTACTTTTATAATCACCTGATAAATATCCTGATAAAATCTTTTTAGTTTTAACCTCTATTTTGCTAATGAATTTATATATTTCTTCTTTTACCATAATCGAACACCTAATAAAATAGCCAAATAATATACAATCTTAAAAAGTATTAATTACTACAGACTTTAAAACCTGAGGAATTTCCACTGTTCCATCGGGCTTTTGATAAGTTTCCATCAATGCTACTAATAATCTAGGTAAAGCTAGAGAAGAACCATTAAGAGTATGTACTAATTTAGTTTTTGAGTCATTAGAATATCTAATTTTGCTACGTCTTGATTGAAAATCTGTACAATTGCTTATGGAAGAAACTTCTTTATAAATTCCTTGAGCAGGCATCCAAACTTCAATATCATAAGTCTTTGAAGAAGCAAAAGAGGTATCTTGAGCAGCTAATAACATAATTCTATAATGAAGACCTAAAGATTTTAAAATATCTTCAGCGCAATTAAGCATACGCTCTTGTTCTTGTTTTGATATTTCTGGTCTACATATGGTATATAATTCACATTTTTCAAATTGATGAATACGAATTAACCCACGTTCAGCAGCACCATAACCACCTGCTTCACGTCTAAAACAACTTGTCCAAGCAGTCATTCTTATTGGTAGCTCATTATTATCTAAGATTTGATCTCTATAGATACTTGTTAAATTTACCTCAGACGTAGGAGTTAAATATAACTGATCTTTTTCAATTGCATAAACTTCTTCTTTAAATCTAGGAAAGTTACTTGCACCGATTAATGCTTTTTCATTTACTAGGTATGGTGGTAAAATAGGCGAATAACCATGTTTAATGTTGTTATTTAACATATACATCATCAAAGAGTATACTAATTTAACTCCTTGATTTTTATAAAGAGCAAAATTAGAAGCAGTCATTTTAACAGCAGCTTCAAAATCAAACCAATCATTAATTTTACCTAATTCTACATGATTTTTTATATCAAAGTTAAATTGTGGCTTATCAAGATATTCTTTAACCATTAAATTAGATTCTTTGTTTCCTGATGGAACATCAATATCAATTACATTAGGACACATTAAGTAAAGGTTTTCAAACTCTTTTTCTAGATTATCTAATTCAGGCTCTTTTTCTTTTAACAATTGTCCTACATGTTTTGATTGCTCTATAAGTTCTTTAGTAACGCCTTTTTTACCTTGATTTGCTAACTCATTTTTTTTATGTCTTAACTCTTCTACTTCTGATTTTAACTTTCTTAAAGATTTATCTAAACTTATCAATTTATCTACATCAAAGTCAGGATCTTTTCTTTTAATTAAATCTATAAAATTTTGCGTGTTATCTCTCAAAAATGTTAAATCGATCATAAAATCTCCAGTAATCTTTAAGTTAATATAAAATTCTCAATAAGTATAAATCAAATAATGCAAAAGATTAATAGAATTTAAAAAAGCCGCTCTTTAAAAGCGGCTTTAAGGTAAAAGCTTTTTCAGGTCAAAAATTTATCTTATAGAACGCATAACTTCTTTAAGAGTTTTGCCTGGCTTAAATTTCGCCACAACAGTTGAGGGTAATTGGATACGCTCTTTAGTAGAGGGATTAATGCCAATACGCGCCGGACGTCTTGAAGCTGCAAAAGTACCAAATCCTGATAATTGAATTTTGCCACCGTTTTTTAATGTACGTCCTACAATTCTTGCAAACGCCTCTAGAAAACGAGCAACTTCTCTTTTTGGAAATGTTGTTTCTTCACTTAATGAGTTAATTAACTCAGTTTTATTCATACGATAAACTCCTTCACTTTTTATTGTATGTTATACACTGTTATATACTGCCTTTAAATTAATTATCTTAATAATTTAAGATCAAATTATTTATAAACTATTATCTAAATTATTACAATTGAATTATATAATAAAATTATTTAATAGTTTGTCAAATTTTATTTAATCTTATAGACTAAAACTAATTAATTCATTTTTAAATTTAATATACAAAAATCAAAACAAAAAGAGAGACCTATGCTCATCGATACACATTGTCATATTAACATAATGATAAAAAAAGATTTTGATATACTATTATCTGAAGAAAACTTTGAATTAGCACAAATAATAATCGATCAAGCTTATAATAACGATGTAAAGATCTTACTAAATGTTGGCACAAGTCTAATAGAAAGCATAAATTCTGTCAACCTAGCAAAAAAATTTACTTCAGTCTATGCTGCTATTGGTATACACCCCAATGACTTAACACAAAATTTTAAGCAAGATCTAAAAGAAATAGAAAAATTACTAAAAAATAAAATAGATAATAAAATAGTAGCAATTGGAGAGTGTGGCTTAGATTTTCACTATCCAGATTATGATATAAAAAAGCAAATAGAAGCCTTTAAGATGCAAATAGACTTTGCTCTTGAGAATAATCTAGCATTAGTAGTTCATTCAAGAGATGCTTATCAAGAGACTTTAGAGATTTTATATCAATTTAAAGATAGCAACTTACATGGGACTATTCATTGTTTTTCTTATGATCTTAATTTTGCCAAAGAATCAATTAACCTAGGATTTAAAATAGGAATAGATGCACCTATTACATACCCCAAAAATAACGTATTACGAGAAGTTGTAAAATCTATAAATCTTAAAGATATATTACTTGAAACCGATGCTCCCTTTTTACCTCCTCAAGCTTTAAGAGGAAAACAGAATCATCCTCTTCATATAAAAACTATTGCTCATTTTATTGCAGAATTAATTAATGTAGATTATGATCTAGTTTCAACACAAACAGCCATAAATGCAAAAGAAGTTTTTAAATTTACATAATATATTGAATCCGTGATACTAAATGATACTATTTGTAGCAATAGATTTAGAAAATATAATTGAGTTAAATTTTATACAAAAACAATTAAAGAATAAATTAGAAAATTTAGATTTAAATTTAAATTGGGTTAATCCTCAAGATTTTCACATTACTTTGGCTTTTATAGGAAAAATAAAAGAGGAAAATTTAGATCAACTTAATTTAATCTTAAATAATATAAAATTTTATAAATTTAAAATAAAGTTAGAAAATTTAGAATTAAATAAAAGTAACAATATTATTTGGATAAAAGTAAAATCAGACGAATTAGAAGAACTTGCACATAAAATTAAAGAAATTTTACATAAATCTTTAAAATTAGATAATCACATAAATTTCAAAAGAACTTTTATACCACATGTCACCATTTTAAGAATAAAAAATGAAATTTTAAGTCAAGAGGAATATAAAAAAATACAAAATATTTTAGATCAAATAAATTACAATAAAGTTACTTTGGCTATAAATGAGTTTTGTTTATATGAGTCTAAAAGAGATATCTTAAATCATTTAAAAAGTTCCAAATACCACAAGATTAGTAACTTTAACCTATATTAAAATCAAAAATATATTTAACTTCAATTTTTTAAAATAAAAGTTAAATATAATAAAAAATAAAAATATTGCAAATGTGCAATAAAACAATTTATACTGATTTATAATGAGAGAAAATATAAGCATTTTAAATTTAAATTATTTACAAGGAATATAAATAATGAAATTCATTAGACATCTTTTGAGTTTAATTTTGATTTTATCGACAAATACTTTATTTGGAAAATACAAAATAGAAAGCATAGACAGAGATAATAACAAAGCTACAATAACCGTTAAAGAAGATCTAACAGTCTATAAATTAAGTGGTGAAATTATAGATACCACAAATAATAGTGTTGGAATTGAACAAAATAATGCTTGCTCTGTTATAGAATCTGTCCATCCATCTTTAAATCACATAGTAGTTTGCCAATTAGGACAGGTCTTTTACGTCAATAGTAAAGAAGAAAATTCAACAGATATTCCTGGTTGGGAAAGTGAAAATAAACATAATTATATTGGGCAAAGGTTGATAAAACCAAATTCAGATTTTTATATTCCGGAAGCGGTAAAGAGAGTATCATATTTTAAAATTGACTAAATAAAATAATAATATAAAAGGAGATAAATAATGAAAACACTTAAATACTTATTAAGCTTAGCGTTAATTGCAATATCAACTCAAATAGGAGCTTACATCATACAAGGTGAGACAGAGAAAAACTTTAAATATACTCTTGAAAGTGTAGAGGGTAATAAAGCTACTGTAGTTCGTCAAGAAGGTCTATTGGGTAGTAAAAATGCTTCAAATGTAGAAAAACTTGAAGGATATGTGATAGATACCAGAAATAACAAAGCTGGCATTGAAGAAAATGATATTTGTGCTGTAGTTAGCGAAGATGCTGAATCTGCAACATCTGGACATGTAGTAGTATGTAAATCCGGTAAAGTAGTTAAAGATATCTGTAAAGAAACAGGCTCTTCTACTGGAACTCCTCCATGGTTAGGTGAAGATAAATTCATTGGTTTAAGAAACTTAAACGAAGAAGAAGGTTCTCGTTTAATGGGTGCTGGAAGAAGAGAAGTTTACACTGTATGTAGCGTACATGCAATGGGTACATTAGAATAATTAATCATAAATTATATTAAAGTAACCATATAATAAGTTTAAACTTATTATATGGTTACTTTAAGTCTAGTAAATTTAAGTGTCTTTTTTTCAATTGATATCTCTTATAAATTAATAACCTAATCGGTAAAATATACTTCTTACAGTAAACAATAATAAAACATAACAAGTTATACTCTCAATCCCTATACCCTAAATATATAAAATATTATTTCTTAGTTTACAACAGTAATCAATTTCAAAATAATAGTAGAAACTAAATATTAGAAAATTAATAAATTTTAATAATTTAAATAAAAAAACGATAATAAAAAGGAGGAAATATGAAATCATTAAGAATTATATTAACCATGAGTACATTATTATTATCTTCAAACATAATCTTGTCAGAGCATTATGGATATAATGGAGGGGAAAGCGAAGGCCATAATCCCAGGTCTCATCAACGTAGATCTGAAGAAAATGATAGAAGACAAAATAGAGGAAATAGAGACAACAGAAGATCTGACAATCCTAGATCCAGACACAATAGAAACTTTTATAATGAAGAATAATAAATATAATTTTTAGATAATATTATAAGTTCTTTGAGAAAAAGAAAAACATAAATTTATATTTATGTTTTTCTTTTAATTTTTATAATAGATTTTAAATTCTTATTAGATTCCATAAAGACACAAGTTCTTCTTTGTTCATCTGCTGGCCACGTAGATTTAGCGTTTCTTCAGAAACATTCTCTAAATTATAATGAAAAGGTTTTAAATTATTCTTCAAATTACGTCTAGGTTGAGAAAAAGAGCGCTGAATAAATATCCAAAATCCTTTTTCATCAGGTATATTTTCTATATTCTTTTTAGGTTTAAAATATAAAAGTCGTGAATAGATTCTAGGAGGTGGATAGAAGGCTGTTGGTGCTATTTTATCAAGTAATTTCCAGTCAAAAAAATGTTGCAAGTAAAGGGAATTAAAACCATATCCTCGGCCACCTTCTTGTACAATCTTCTGTGCGACTTCTTCTTGTACCATTACAACTCCTTCTTTTAATAGATTACCTAAAATCTTATTGTATTCTATTAATTTATAAATTAAAGGAAATGTAATTTGGTAAGGCAGATTAGCAAGAAGAGTCCAGGGTTTATATTCATTAAATATATCAAATTTTATATCTAATATATCAGAATTAATCATAGTCATACGGCTATCTTTATACTTTTCTAAGACATAATCTGCCCAAGATTTGTCGATTTCAAAGATCCATAATCTTGCAATAGATTTTTCCAAAATCGATTTGGTTAAGAAACCATCACCGCATCCAATTTCAAAAACAGAACTATTTTCGTCTAAAGTAACAGCATTTAACATATTATCGACTACATCTTGTTCTCGTAAAAAATGTTGTCCATAGACCTTTTTAAGGTCTATACCATGCTCTCTACCATGTATATTTTGCAATTTTTTCATATAAAGTTTTAGTTATTAAATTTTTATTATTTTATCTTAAAATACCCATCAATACACTCACAATTACCAACCAGACAATAATAAACTTACTAAAAATCAACCGTAAACGACATAGCATTAGTACGTGCTGATCGTTTACTAACAAGCCAATCTACAGGAACATCCCAGTAAAAAGAGATCATAGGCAATAACTTACCATAGTCTCTGGTTTTAGAGAAATCATAATATGCTCCTAAAGTTACATATTCCATACCCCAAGAAGATCTAAAACTTTGATTTTCTAGATTTAATGCAATGTCTTGAGTATTTACTGTATTACATTGAGTACCTTGTACTGCTGAAATATTTACAATATTTTGTAAATGAGAAACTAAAGTATATAAAGCTGTTAATCCAAAACCATCTCTTAAACCGTCAAGTCTAACCGAAGGATTAAATACAAAAGTCCAACCTGGATTAATATCATTTTCACCAATTAAAGCTCCATAATTATATGGCTCAAAAAGTACTGGAAAGTGTCCTTGAGAGGTTCTTGGCAACCTCTTAATTGCTCTAAACATAAGTCCTACAAACCAATCTTCTTTAATTTCATATCTATTTTCTAAATCTAAATACACACCCCAATGTTTTTGACCTCCAACTGGAACTGCTGCTGGATTATTATAAGGAGTTATAGGTGAACTTGGAATTATGGTTCCTAATTTAAAAGCAAGCCCTACATCTCTAAATTTAAAAAAGTAAGGAAAGGAACATGACCATCTTAGATATAAATCAGTATCTCCAAATACAGTTTGATTATATATAGGCGGAGTCACACCAAGAACTTGATCTAATTTACCATTAAGATCAAATAAATATTGTCTATCTCCATTTCCTACTTCTAAACAACTTCTATCAAGGCAAAATTCAACACGAGAATTAACATGCATGAATAAAAAGGAAGTTCCTAATGCAAAATTGTACCATAGAGGAACTTCATAAAAAAAAGCTATCCCTTGACTGTCAATTCGACCTTCTCTTTTAAATGGCAGAGTACTAATACCTTGTAAATCAGATCTTAAAGGATTTTCTTCTAAAGTTCCTACTTTTAATAAAGAATTAATAACCTGTACTAAATCATAAGTACCATTTATGTCAGGTATTGGTATATGCTCAAGTTCTCCTTGCGCTGAATCGGCTCTCATAAAAAACGGTTGTACTTGAATATGACCAAAACTACATGGCTTTCTCTCAAAAGGCTTTAAATAAAGAGGGAAATATCTATTATCATAGATCATTCCATTTAACATATTGTAAAAACAAAAGCTTAAAATAAAATATAGACTTAAATGCTTCATAATAGTACAGCCTTAATTAATATTGGTTAATTTGATTAATTTCTGGTGGAGAGAGAGGGATTTGAACCCTCGATTCCAGTTAAAGCCGGAATAACCGCTTTCGAGGCGGCCGCTTTCAGCCACTCAGCCATCTCTCCAATAATTTAAATAAAAATTTTATAAAATTTTCTTTATTTCTTTGTAACTTTATTAATCATAAATAAATTATAAATTTTTAAAAGAGGTGTTAAAAAATAAAATTAGATTTTACTACAGCTATATATTTTAAATTATAACTTAATATATACCTTTGTGCAAAATTTTTTCCAAAGTCCTATTACCGATTTTAAGATTAATAGGCTAAGTTAAAGAAGAATAACAATATCAAGACTATAAGCTTATGACATTAATAAAATTATCTTGTAATATTATAAGAAAAACTATTTTCACAAATTATTAAGGAGCACTCTTTATGAAAAAAATAATATCAACTATTTCATTAACAATTGCATTAATAGCAAATCTCAATATTTATGCTTATGATAACTCACAAATCGATATAATTAAAAATGCAATTAAAGATAGTAGACCTAAAATTCTCAAAGAAGTACTAGATAATATTCAATTAACAGAAAAAGATAAAAATGCTTTATTGTCTATGGCTATTTCTATTTCCAATGCTAGAGAAAATGAAATGAATATTCAATTAATTAATCCTAAAGAAAGACCTATATCCGATGGAATTTTATATAGATTGCTCGGCCTAGGACTTATTCCTGCTGCTGCATTATTTCATTTTATAGCAGATGATTTTCCTTGTTACCGTTATAGCTCTTTAAAGAAGCCATCAATTATAGCAACAATAATAGGCGTACTTTTGGGATATGTAAAATTATATTCTATAGCAGATAAGGCAGATAAAGAATTTCTTCAAAAATATAGGACAGAAGAACAAAAATATATTGACTCTTTAGATATTATTACAACATTAAAATTGAATTAATATAATAAGTAATAAAGATAGAATATATTATTCAATAATATATTCTATCTTTATTACTTATTATATAAGTATTTAATTTAACACAATATTTTTAGATCTTTTATAATCTATTGAAAAATATCTTAAATTTAAATTACTTTTTAAATTTCGGAACAAACATACAACAAATTTTATACACACCTGTTCCAACCTGAAGTGTAACTGTAGCAGTTTTTTCAAACACTTTTTTAGTAATGAGCTTAGAAACATCTTTTACTTCTTCGGCAATTCCCTCCGATACTGCTTGACCAATTTTAGTCTCACTAACATATATAAAACACTGCTTTACAAGCTGAACATTTTCCGATTCCTTACAACATTGCGTAATATAGGAAGCATTACTTTGATAGGAAAAATTTTCATCTAATTTATTTCTTTCTTTAATTTCATTAGACTTAATAAGCCAACAACTATACAAAGTATTTGTAAATTCTTTATCATAATTTTCAAACAAACCAGATACTTTATTTATAGGAAAGGCTAAAGGATTATACTTTGTCAGAATTGTTTCAAATGTACGTCCTTTAAAATCTTGACTATTCCACCAAAATTGGAAACTAGAAATGCTGTTTTCATATTTTTTACCTTTTATCTTTGCAAAACAGGCAAGTCTTATAAATTCTTTTATATCAGCACAAGAAAGCCCTCTCATCATACTAGCTAAATTTCGAATATCTTCACTCCTAATTATTTTTAAGAATTCTGATACCTTTTTAGCCTGTATATTCTTTTCTTCATCTTCAAATAACCTATTTTTATCATCATTAAAATAATATATCATAATTTTCAAGCGCTTATTATAATCAGGTAGTTCAAGTTTTATCGTATCAGGGCATAATCCTATAAAATTTATATTTTCTGGATACTTTTCAAAAGGAATATAAGAACTAATTATAAATAAAACCTTATTTTTTTTCTTATACTCTATTAATTTGTTCAACAGATAATTAATAAGTAATTTTTTAGATTCTTTAGAATCTGCTTTTAAAAGTAACTTATCAAGCAAATGAATAAAAATTACCATAGGTGATTTATATTTTTGAGTAATATAAAAAAATATATCTATTGGTTGTATATTAATACTTCCATAATCAGTATCTTCTCTATTATTTTCGTCTTTCTTATTAAACAGTGTAGCATCAACAAGACTAGTTGCTGCAATTGGGACAAATAATAATTGTGCTTCAACAGCTATAGAATAAGCTAAACTGAATTTTCCTGTTTTAGGCGGACCTGAAATTAATATACTTTTATCAAAATTTCTACCTTCTTTTAAATCCTCTATAAACAAGTCAGTTTTCATAAGATGAACCTTCTCATCAGTATACTCATCAAATAAAAACACTAAAGGTATATATAATCTAGCCATACTATCACAATAAACCGACACCAAATTTTCTATAATATCAAAAGCAGAATCTGATTCGCTTTCAATAGACTTAGTTTCCGTTTCACTCTCATTAAGGCATAAATCATTTTTGTCTTCAATATCAGTATTTGTTAACAATCTAATCAAGGTTCTTGCACGAACATAAGATTTATAATTATTCCCTAACGAATCAGCAAAAATAAAGTTAGCATATTCACCCGCATCTTTTGTAATAACACACGTTATCCAATGCCTCGAATCATAAATTAGAAATACTGCTGTCCCTGAATAATTTATATCTTGAAAATTTCTTTGAGTATTAATCAATAATTCTTCACCAGTATTTTGATTAAAAAGTTGCTCAATATCTCTATCAAGGCAAAAAATTTCTAAACCAATAAGTTCTGTATCTTCTTTTTCTAAATCAACAAGAGATTCTAACTCTTGACTGGAAAGCCAATGACCAGGATTTATAGTTGTAAAAATTTGATTTTCACTATCTACCTTATTAAATCTTTTATCTGAAGAGGTCATCCAATTTACAGTATAAATTCCACCATTATTAAGATCTACAATTTTAGAATCAGAAACTATTTCAAATTCTAAATCAAAAGGCTCGGTAAAATTAAATATCTCTAGAAATAATTCGTCAAAATTATCTATTTTAATATTTCTTCTTATGCACTCCTGTCTAAAAATTTCTCTTAAATACTCAGAAGATATTCTGCAAATGCGTTTATCTTCTTGCTCAACAATTGAACTTTCTACAACAATTTTCGATACATTAGTAATCATATTACCAAATGCTTTTATCGTTGCTAATGCATTTAAATCATTAATATTTAATTTAACCCATAAAGAACTTAAATTAAGCTCATAACAATCAGAATCTGGTTTTTTAGTTAAAATTTCTATATTTTTTAATTTTTTTAATAAACAATCTCTAATATAATTTTGAGCCAATAAATTTACTCTTTTTTCTATAATATGCCGCTCCCATTTAGAATTTGAAGAACCAAAATAATTACTTCTACCAATATCAGTATCAAGAAATGCTTTAAAAGAAGGATTTTTCAAAGATTTTGCAATGGTAATTGCATTATAAAGAGCATGATAACCACAAGAGCTTCCATCTTCTTGCTGAAGCACTTTATATTGAGATATTTTAGACTGAGATTTTTGAGACTGTGATTCCTGTTTTTCACATCTCATCGAGAGACTATAGAAATTTGAAACTATAATCATAAAAAATATATTTGTTTTTAAATTTTTTATTCTTGAATTATATATAAACATACCTAATTGGCTCCTAAAAATAATAAAGCTTTTAATAATAATAAAAACTTTAAATACTATTTATAAAAAATCAAATGGTAGTCAAAGCTATTAAGTAACTTTAATAAATTCAAAATATATCAAACGAAAGTAAATTAAAGTTTTAGACTTTGAATAAAATCTGTAATATCATATAAAACTATTTTATCAAATTATTAAGGAGTGCTCTTTATGAAAAAAATAATATCAATTATTGCATTAACAATTGCATTAATATCAAATCTCAATATTTATGCTTATGATGACTCACAAATCGATATAATTAAAAATGCAATTAAAATTAGCAGACCCAAACTGCTTAAACAAGCATTAAATAATATTAAATTAACAGATAAAGACAAAGAAGTATTATTATCCCTTGCAATCTCTATTGCTCAAAATAGAGAAAAAGAAATAAATATTAACTTAATTGTGCCTAAAGAAGATATAGTAATTCCAGATGGCACTATTTATCATCTAATAAAATTTATTCCCCTAATATCTAATATACCTGTGCTTTTTTTTATACTAAATAGTTTTTTTACCAAAGTTTTTGATTGGGATCAAGGATTAGAAAAGCCAACGGCTATAGCATATTTAGCAGCCACTATTTGGGCCTATAAAAAATTAGACTCTATAGGAAAAGAAAAAAACACAGAATTTTATCAAAACTATAGAACTGAAAAACAAAAATATATTGATTCCTTAGATGTTATTGCAATATTAAAATTAAATTAAATTTTTAATTTTAACAAGCAGGATAAAAAATTAACTATAATTTTTTATCCTGCTTGTTATCAATTAAGATGATTATATAAATATTTTATAAATCTTTAAGTTGCTTAAAATCTTCTGCTGGAATAAAACGCTCAAAAACTTTTTTTGTTCCGTATTTAGCTATAACTTTAACTCCCTCAGCAACTCCACCTAATGCGCCTTCGGTAATCATATATAAAATTGCTTGACTGACTTTTGAATCAAAAGTATATATAAAAATATCTTTTGCAAGCTGCACATTTTCAGTTTCTTTACAAAACTCCTTAATATATGAAGCCATACTTCGATACTCAAAATTCTTTCTAAGTTTTTCTCTTTCCTCAAGCTCATTACGTTGAATATCCCAATAATAAAATAAATTATTTATAAAAACTCTCTCATCCTCATTATTCAGTAATCCTCTTGATATCTTGGCCATAGGAAATGCTAATGGATTATATTTCACAAGTAAAGTATCCATTATTCTGTTACTTAGATCACGACTCTTCCACCAAAAATAAATGGTTGAAATACTTTTATTTTCTATACCTTTTTCTATTGCTTTATAAGATTTTCTTATAAATTCTTTTATTTCATATGCAGAAAAACCTTTTGTCATACTAGACAAATCACTAATATCCATTTTTTTTATCCCAGAAGCAAATATTTTTTTATTGCTTATATTCGCATTTCTATTTAAAAAATCTTCCGTCTTTTTTATATAATTAACAGTATAATATAGTATAATACTCCTTCGCTTATTATAATCAGGTAAGTCAAATTTTACGACAATAGGATTTGATTCTATAAATTTTATATTTTCTGGATATTTATCATAAGCAACATAAGAACTGATTATAAACATTACTTTGTTATTTCTCTTATAATCTATTAATTTTTCTAAAATAAAATTTATAAGCAATCTTTTAGAATCTTTGGAATCAGCATCTAAAAGTAATTTATCAAGCAAATGAATAAACATTACTGCGGGCAATTTATCTTTAATTTGCTCAAGTAAAATATCTATTGGTTGTATTGTTGATGTGTTAATATTTTCACTATTATTTTCATCTTTTTTATTAAACATCTTAGAATCAACAAGAGTTGCAGCATCAGTTATAATAAACGGTAAATTAGACAATTTAGCTATAGCATAAGCTAAACTGAATTTACCGGTTTTTGGAGGTCCTGAAATTAATATACTTTTATCAAATCCTTTCCTATCTTTCAAATCCTCTATAAGTATTTCTATATTGCCCAAATAACAAGCTTCATCGTTCTGCTTATTAAACAATAAGCTTAAAGGTAAAAATAAATCATCAACAATGTCTTCTTTTTCATTAGTGGAATCGTTTTGAGTCTCTTCATTTGAAAATTTGCTAACATTTTCGGAATCATAAGTCTCTATTGGTTCTGTAGAACTTTGATTAGTATCTAATAAATCACTATTTATTAATAATCTGATTAAAGTCTTTAGATTAGAATAACTTTTGAAATCTCTACCTAATGAATCAGCAAAAATAAAATTAGCAGATTGGTTACTATTTTTTGTAACAACACAGGTTACCCAATGCATCGAATTATAAATTAAAAATATAGCTGTTCCAGAATAATCTATATCTTGAAAATTTCTTTGAAGATTTTTTAACTCTTCTTGTCCAGAATCTTCATCAAAAAGTTGTTCAAGATCCCTTTCAATACAAAAAATATTTATATCACTAAGTGTTATATCTTCTTTTTCTAATTCAATAAGAGACTCTATTTCTTGACTGGATAACCAATGTCCATTTTGTAAACTGGTAAGATTTTGATGCGATTCATCTAATTTTGTAAAATCTCGTTTAGAAGTATTTGACCAATCTACAACATAGAATTCATTTTTGTCATTGTTCTTAATTAGCAAATCTCCAACGATCTCAAAATACAAATTAGGAAGATCAATAAAATGTTCAATAGCTCTTGATATAAGTTTATTAATTTTCTTATATTTTTTAGCTAAATATTGAGCCTTAAAGGCTTCTATCATATCTTCTATTTTAATTTTATAAAGAGATTTCTCTTCTTTTAAATCTATTAATCGGTTAGCAAGATCATTAGAAACATCAACTATCAAATTACACAAATCTCTTCTTGGGCTTTCCAAGTCATTTAGACCACGATCTAAAGGTTTTAATTTTATCCAATTATTACTTAAATTAAGCTTATAGCTATGCTCCTGCGGTTGAGATATGACTTCTATGTTTTTTAAACTTTTAAATAAAGTATCGATAATATAATATCTTGCTAATAATCTTATTCTAGATAATATTATATGCTTCATCCATTTAGAATCTGAAGAACCAAAAAAATTACTTCTACCAATATTCGTATCAAGAAAGGCTTTAAAAGAAGGATTTTTCAAAGATTTTGCAATGGTAATTCCATTATAAAGAGCATGATACCCACAAGAACTTCCATCTTCTTGTTGAATTACTTTATATTGAGATATTTTAGATTGCAATTCTTGTTTTTCACATCTCATTGAAAGACTATAGATATTTGAAACTATAAGCATAAAAAATATATTTGTTTTTAAATTTTTTACTCTTGAATTATATATAAACATACCTAATTGGCTCCTAAAATAATAAAGTTTGTAATAGTAAAATCTTTAAATACTATTTATAAAAAATAAAATGGTAGTCAAAGGTGTTAAGTAATTTTAATAAATACAAAATATATCAAATAAAAGTAAATTAAAGTCTTAGACTTTGAATAAAATAAATGATAATCTAGTAAAAACCTAGTATAAACATGGAAATTAGTAGATAATAAACAGAATTATATAAAAAATATTTTCAACAAAACGAATTAATAAAACTAATAATGATTAAGTTTATACATACAGCAGATATTCATTTTGGTGTAGAAAATTACGGTAGACTAGATGTAAAAACCGGTATACATTCAAGACTTTTAGATTTTTATAAAGTTTTAAATTTTTGTGTTGATACTGCAATTGAACATAATGTAGACTTTTTTTTATTTGCTGGCGATGCTTATAAAACTGCAAATCCTACACCTACACACCAAAAATTATTTATGCAATGCATGCTAAAATTACATAAAGCAAATATCCCCATAGTTATGGTTGTAGGAAACCATGATAATCCCTTAAGCTTTGGGAAAGCACATGCTCTTGATATATTTAACCAAATACCACTTGATGGGTTTGAAATAATATCAAAACCACGTATAGTTATGCTTAAAACTAAAAGCGGATTAGTACAAATAGTAGGAATCCCATGGCCTACACGAAATAGCATAACACTAAATAATGAGCATATTAATCTTAATCAAAACGATATAACAAGTTATATCAGTAAAGCTGTAAGTAAAATTATTGAAGAACTTGCATCACAATTAGATCCTAATTTACCGGCCGTATTAACAGGACATTTAACTGTATCCTCTGGTATTTTTTCAGGCTCTGAAAAACAAGCTGTTTATGGTACAGATCCTATATTTTTACCATCACAATTAGGAATAAAACCTTTTGATTATGTAGCGCTTGGTCATCTTCATAGATTTCAAAATCTTAATCCTCAAAATAATCCTCCTATAATATATGCTGGATCATTAGAAAGAATAGATTTCGGAGAAAGAAAAGAAGAAAAAGGTTTCTGCTTAGTAAAAATCAATAATAAGCAAAGTACAACTTACGAGTTTATTAAAACACCTACAAGGGCATTCATACAAATAGATGTATATCTCAATGAAATAGAAAGTCAGACAGAACAAATTTTAAAGAAAATTTTAGATTATAATATTGCTAATGCTATTATTAAAATATTATACCATATACCTAATAATCTAAAAGATAGAGTAGATTTAAGTGCAATTCAACAAGCATGCAGTAAAGCTTGGTATATTGTAGGAGTTTTTCCAATAAGAGCACAAGCCTTACGTCAGAAAAGATTATCATTAAAGGTTGATATGGATCTTAAAAAACTACTAGAATCTTATTTTGATAATAAACTAGAATATAAAAGGAATAAAGAGAAATTAGTTGAAAAAGCTTTAATTTTAGAAACAGAATTATATGATCAAGAAAATAACAAAGAGTAAAAAGTATAATAATGAAAAATACTAATTTACCTCAAATAATTTTTGATTTTGATGGAACCATAGCAGATACATTACCAGCACTAGTAGATACAATTAAAAAAATAGCATATAATTATGGTTATAGTAATGTTAATATAACCCAAGAAGATATAAGAACAAGCTCAATAAAAAGTATATTAAAAAAGAATGAATTCTCTTTATTAAAATTACCTCTTTTAATTAGACAAGTTCTTAAAGAGCTATTTAATAACATAGATAATATACAACCAATTAACGGTATAATAGAGTTAATTAATAATTTAAACAATATAGGCTTTAAACTCAATATAATAAGTTCAAATAACTCCTCTAATATCAAAAAATTTTTAATCAATTATAATTTAGAATATAGATTTGATCATATATACAGCTATAGCGGTATTTTTTCAAAACATAAAAGTATAAATAAATTTTTAAATAAACATAAATTGGAAAAAGAGAATATTATATATATAGGGGATGAAGTAAGAGATATAGAGGCTGCAAAAGTTTCTGGAATAAAAATTATTGCAGTAACTTGGGGTTTTAATGAACATATAATGCTCAAAAACCATAATCCAGACTTTATAGCAGCTAAACCAAATGATATACTGAAATTTCTAGAAGTATATCTAGAAAAAATATTTTAATCTAATTACAATTTAAGGAGCATTTATGCCATACAGCGTTAAATCTAACAAAAGCGGAAAAACTTACTACTTACATTCAAAAAATGTTGAACTTAAAAGTGGCTTGAAACAAACAATATACTACTTTGCCGGAACTAAAGGAGAAGGCGTTCTTGATAAATTACCAGAGGGATATGAAGTAATGGAAAATTCAAGAACAGGTCTTCCAATGTTAAGAAGAATAAAAAAATAATATCAAATTTAAAATATAAGTCTTCTGAATAATTATCTTATTTAAATAACTAAGAATAACTATCAGAAGCTTATATTATTATTAATCTATATATTTAACCACAGCAATACGTGGCATAGATGCCATACTATTACTTTCGGTTTCTAATCCCATTAATCTACATTTGTACTCATGAAAAGTTTTCATGTATTTTTCTTGTTGCAAAGTATTCAAAATTTCTTCTTCTCTTTCTTTAAGATCTAATAATCTCTTAGGCTTTTTGTCAATTAAGCGCATTACAAATAAACCATTATTATTAGCATCAAGAATAGTAGTAGACCCAACATTGAGATCTTTTATAAAGGCCTTCTCTTGAGCAATTTGATCTTCTTTAAGCTCTATAGGACTATCCCATTTAACAAATTCATCTATCAAGCCCATTTCTATTGCTTCTTGTAATTTTATTTTTTTAATAGTTGGAGAACTGTCTCCATAGCCAACAAAAGCATTAGTTAAAGTATAACTAGCTTCCTGATAAACAGGATTTTGATGGTAATATTTTTCTATTTCTTGTTTATCTATCACCACTTTACTAGTCACTCTATAATCAATGACATTTTGTACCATTAATTTTACTTTGAGCTCATCTTTAAATTTCTCAAGAGTTAAGGGCTTTATGGCTTCTAAAAGTTGTTCTTGGGTTAAATTTTGAGACTTTTGAATTTGTGCTAAATATCTATCTACTGATTCATCAGTAACTGTAGCATTTAACATCTTTCCATCTATCTCTACTAGTTTTCTGAATATCAATTCTTCTTGAGGTAATTTAGTACCATCAAAAGGCGATTTCAAATCAGATTCAAGTACTATATCAGAACCTTCAGCATGATAAATTATAGCTATTATTCTATCCAAAGATTCTGAAGTTGTTTCAGCATATAGAATATCCATTGCATTAAGAATTATTAATGTTAGGATAAATAGTTTAGATTTAATAAATTTCATAAAAAATACTCTTAAATATTTAAAATTATTTTTAAAAGTTGCTAAAAAAAGGGAATTGAATTAACAACTCCCCTTTTTCAATTCAGTAATACTCTTAAGCTTCTTGCGGTTGTTGCTTAATCTCTTCAAGTTCTGCTTGTTCTTGAGCTTCTTGAGCTTGAAGCGCTTTAAGCTTTTCTTGCAACTCTGATTGACGACTAGCTACTTCTTTCTCAAAGTATTGAGCATTTTCTTTAACATTATACTTATTTTTAAGTTCATCTAACTTCTTATTAATAAGTTCTGGAGCATCAGTTTGTATAAGAATCTGAACTACCGCTTCTTTTAATTCAGGATTATTTTTAACATCAACATAGCTTAAATATTGTGGTTCATTTTTTCGTGTAACTTTAACTACGAAGAACTTATCTTTACCCGATTCAATTTTTGCAACTTCATTTGACTTAAGTTCATTTAATTTCATAGCAACTGAAGCATCTACATCTGGTGTTTCCATGGTAACTGCTTTTAATTCTTGCACTTCTTTTTTATCATTTTTTGCTAAATTAGAGAAATGAGCCGCATCTTTTTGTACTTTGTCAAAGAAATTATTAGCATCTTGCTCAGTTTTAAATTCAACAACTAAAGCATCTGTAGATGCAGGAGATTTGACAAATGGAGGTCTTTGGAAAGCTGCTGATTTTGTGTAATTTTCTTTATAGAATTTTTCAATAGCAGAATCACTTCTATCTATATTTTTTAAAACATCTTCTTTTAATACTTCAAGTGCTAAAGATTTTTCAAAAGCTTCGCATTGTTTTTTTAATTTATTTTGAAATTCAACTGTATTTAATTTACCTTCTTTTTCAGCATATAATTTTGCTAACTCAAAAGGAACTAAAACTTTACTAAATAATTCATAGCGAATATTTGGATAAAATCCAGCAAGCATAGCTGCTTGAGGATTGCCTTCAACATAAACATTCCAAAATTCTTCAAAACTATCTTTAGTAATTAATGGCTTTCCCTCTGCTGATAAAAATACTTCGCCTGTTAATTCGGCTTTATTATTTAATTTAGAAATATTATTGACTGTTTCAGCATTTTTAGGACTGTTACCATGATGTTTACAAGATTTGCAATCTTTATTTAAAAAATCGCAACCAGAAAGAATCATTAAAGAAGATAATAATAGACTTAAATTAAAGTAACGACTAAATGTATATGATTTCATAGATATCCTTTATAATTTGTTTATATTTGTTTACATAACTGTTGAGTTCACCTTAAGATAATATATTTCATCAATAGCAATAAATCAAGAGCAAACTCTACAACCTACAATGCCATAAATTTTTTTAGGCTTAAATTTGGATAATGCTTTAGCACAATTTTTTAAGGTAGCTCCTGTAGTTATTAGGTCATCAACTAAAACAAAAGTTTTTCCTTCTATATCGATATTTTTTAGATCTAGAGCCTGGAATACATTTTTGACATTATCCTGACGCTCAACACTTGAAAGCCTTGATTGTAACTTTGTCTTTTTAATCCGCTTTATACATTTTAACATAGTTTTTCCACTTAAAAAAGCAAGTTCTTTTGCAATAACTTCTGCTTGATTATAACCCCTTATAGATTCTCTAATAAAATGAAGCGGTACAGGAACCAAATAATCAAATTCTAATTTACTTAAAATAGTATACCTCCATATAAGATAGGCTAAACTTATGCTAGCTGTTCTATCAGAGTAAGTTTTTGCTAAAATTAAAGGCTTTATAGGATCTTTATAATCTGAAATAGCATAAACATCAATATCAGGATTTTTTAATTTTATAGATAAAATCGGTTTAATTAAATTTGAACATCCTTGACATAAAACCGTATAATCATATAAATAACTTCTACAGTACAGACAAAACGGCGGTGATAATATAAATTTAAAAATATAGCAAATAAAATCTATAATTTTTTTCAAATAATTTATCATAATAATATAAATCTTATAATAATATTTGATAAAATGGCAGCACCTATATCATCCAGAATTACTGCCCAAGAACCGGTAAAATATTTTTCTATATAAAAGATACCACAAGTTTTACTTATATCAAAAATCCTAAACAGCAGAAATCCTAATAATAAAGTTTTATAATTTAAATCTAAATTATAAAAAGTAATTAATATACCTATAAATTCGTCTAATATTATTTCTGAGGGATCCTGAAATTTAACACTATATTTAAATTCTTTTAGAGCATATTGAATAATAAAATTCGATAAAATAATTAAAAATAATATTAATATAGTCTCAAAATATATATTAAACTTAAATAATCTCAAAATATATATACCTAAAAGTCCAACTAGAGATCCGCATGTCCCAGGCGCCTTTAAATAACCAACAGGACCTATGGTTGCTAAATTTTTAAATATATTATTCACTTTCACTTTATTATTTATTTAAATCTCTGATTTATAAAACTGCAAGAACATTATAAAAATACCAAGACAAATAGATACATCTGCTATATTAAAAAAGGTAAATGGCAATATGTACTTTATAGATATAAAATCTATAACTCCTCCATAGATTAGTCTATCAACAATATTTGATAGCGAACCTGAAAGAACTAATATTTCACCAAATATTTTATGTCCATTTTTGAATCTATCTACTGTATAAACTAATAAATATACCGTAATCAAAAACACTAATAAAGTAATAAAGAAAAATATAAAGCTATTATCAGAGTTAAAAATTCCAAAAGATATCCCACGGTTTAAAACAAAATCTAAATCAATAAAATTACTTAAAAATTTTCCTGCTTTTAAGTAATATAAAGCAAAATATTTAGTCACTCTATCAAAAGATATAATCAATAAACTTAAAATAGAATAAACTAAAATCAAGGCTGTTTGACTCATAAATTTTTTATAACTATCTAAAATCATCTTATTTGTGCACCTAAAGCTCTTAAATTGCTCAAAACCGAAAAAGTAACTTCATCTATTTCCTCTTTAACTAAAGTCTTATTTTCATCATATATTGTTAATCTAAAAGTAAGAGATTTTTCTTTGCCCCACTCTTCTTTATGGAACATATCAATTAAAGCAACTTCGTGTATTTTATTATTAGAATTTTTAATAACTTTTAAAATGCTATCAACATTAACTTCTTGGTTAATTAATAGGCTAACATCAAAATGCACTTCTGGATATTTAATAAGAGGTTTAAACTTATATATTTGATTTTTTATATTAGTTAAAAAATTAGCGTCTAACTCAAAAATGAAAGCATAGCCTGGAACAAATTTATTCAAAAAAATTTGATCAGCGACACCTGCTTGTCCGATAATTCTATCTTTATAAACAAGTAGAGCAGTTTTATTTATATCATACCAAGGTTCTAAATTAGATTCAGCATCAGGCTTTTTCCACTCTATTGAAATATTAAGCAAATCAAAAAGAGAGTTTATTAGAGCTTTATGCTCGTAAAAATCAATTTGAGATTTATGATCATAAAATATTCCTGATAATTCTAAAAATTCGACAGCTTGCTTGTTATTATGTTCATTATCGATAAACCATACCCTATTAAGCTCAAAAAATCTCAAGTTACTTAACTTATCGATATTAGTAGATATGCATTTAAATAAATTAGGTACTAGAGAAGTAATTAGTCTTTTATAATTCTGAGATTGTGGATTTTGAATTTCTAAATAATCTTTAGGTTCATAATTAAGCTCTTTTAAAAATTCTTCATCAAAAAATGAATAAGATTGCGCTTCATTCATTTTAATACCGAAAGCCATATACTTCTTAATCGTTCTTATTGACATTATGTTAGAAATATCAAATGGCAAAGTTGCTCTCAACGGTAATTTAGGCGCAAAATTTTCATAACCTATAAATCTTGCTATCTCTTCAACTATATCTTCTTTAATTGCAATATCTTTTGATCTAAAAGTAGGAACAGTGATAATAAAAAAGATACTATTATCTTTAATATCTTTTTCTAATTTTATACCAAAATCTAAATTAACTAAAATATCTTCAATTCTATCAACTGATACTTCAATGCCTAATTTATTTAATATAAATTTATAATCTACTTTAATTACTTTTTCACCATACTCATTGCCCAAAGATATTATAGATTCAGAAGCCTTATACTTTACATGATTATCATCAAGTAACTTTAAAAACCTTAAAATAGCTTGAGTATTTTGATTAGGATCTAAATTTTTTTCAAATCTTGAAGATGCTTCTGTCCTTTTTTTAATACGCGTTGACGTTTGTCTTATAGTAACTGGATCAAAATTAGCAGATTCAAGAAAAATAGAATCAGTTTTAACTGAAACAGCAGTAGAGCTTCCTCCCATAATACCTGCAAGAGCTATAGGTTCTTCTCCATCTGTTATTACATAATCTTTTGAATTTAAAGCAACTTCGCTATTATCTAGTAGTTCAATTTTTTCACCATCCCAAGCACATCGAGCTAATATTCTCTTACTTTCTATCTTTTTAGCATCAAAAGCATGCATAGGTTGACTTAAGTCAAACATAACATAATTAGTTAAATCTACTATCATATTAATTGGTTTTGCATTCACTCTTAAAAGCCGTGTAGCCATATTTAATAAAGAGGGTATATTTTCTATCTCTTTAAAGTAAAGTCCTGCAAATCTACGGCATGCATAAGCACAATTTCCTGAATCTATTTCTATAATAAATGGATTGTCAGATTCTACATTAGACTTTAGTACTTGCAAATTGCTATAATTTTTAATATTTCTTTGTGACAAAATCTTATTTTCAGGCAAAAGTTGCTTATTAAGCAGAACAGTAAATTCTCTTGCAAATCCTCTATGAGACCACATATCAGGCCTATTGGTTATAGTGGTATTACTAACTTCTATAATATAATCAGTCACTTCAAAATCTTTTTTCCAATTACCAGATAAATCCTCATCTGACACATAAACATTTGGAAGCAAAGTTGTATTACTTGAGCCTAAATCTTTTAAAGTAGCTCTATAAAAATTTTGATGATCTTGCTTAATTAAATAAACAGAGTTGAGTAAGATATCTTTTTCTAAAGGCAAAATTATCTCTTTTTTTAACTCAGGACTATATAAAATAGCTTGCATGTTATCAATAGATTTAACCTGAGCTAACGTAAGGCGATCTAGACTTGTATTTACATAATCTAAAGATTCAATTTCAGCAGAGTTTAAACTAAATAAGTCTACTAATTCTTTTATATTTATATCTTCTAATTTTAATGATCCTAAATCTATATGATCAAATATCCATCTCATTGATAATTTCATATCTATCCCTTAAAAAAGTTTTATCTAGTTTATATAATAAGCAAAAATATAAAATTTTCAATTTAATTAACGTTCTACTCTACTTTTACTATTAAAATAACCTTTGAACAACCTATATAAAAATATAAAGTTATTATTAAATAGCAGAAAATAGAGGCCTAAAGACAATCAGACATCATAGAAAATGGTCTTAATAATCTAAATGATATCACTCTGCATCCTAAAGCTGCTCAATTACTTGGTTATACTCAACAAGAACTTATCGATCAATTAAAGATTATCATATTCTAATTCAGTTTATTTTAAGTGTACTTTCTATTAATGCTCAATCTGGGACTATAACTAATACTGGTAGAATTGATTTAGTTTTAGATACTAAAAATATTATCTATATCTTTGAATTTCAAGTTAATCAATCAGCTTAAATGGTTCTTCAACAAATTAAAGATAAAAAATATTATCAAAAATTTTTTAAGTAAAAATAAAAAGATAATACTGGTTGGACTAAATTTTAATAACTTAGATAGTAACCTAGAATTTTTATCAGAAGAACTGTATTAAATTTTATTATGAATAGCCCTGAAGCAATAATGACTCTATTTACTTTATCTTTCTTTCATAAATATATAACAATTCCTCAGGATTATTTATTATATTTTTTGCATAAATATATGCTTGATATTGAAGCTCATTAATCGCATATATCAAACCTATTCCAGTCATACAAAAACCAGCACTATAAAATAAACTCATCTCTAGATCTTCACTATTAACCATTAAAATTATAAAAGCTAAAAAAGTATGTAAGCTTACAAGAATAGAACCACTAATAATTACCCCATATCGAGCACAATTAGCCAATATTACTCCTCCCCCTTTACCTCTTACATAACCTTTAGCATAATATTCTCCATCACTTATTTTCTCAATAACAATATAATTATCTCTAAGAAAGGAATTCAAATGCTTGTTATTAGATATCTCTTTTAATATCTGATTTAAATCATATTTTTTAATTAGATATTTATTAATCCCATTATCAAGAACTAAACCCTGTTTACTATAATGTATTGAATAATTTGCTAGTTCTGATGGAGCAATAATAGATTTACCTAACTCCATAGAATTTAGATTAAAAGATATTATAATCAACACTAATAATCCATAAAAATTCATAACCATTTTCCTTTAATGGTAAAATTGTTAAAATTAAGTATGCATTATACTAATATTAAAATTCATTAACCACAAAAATTTCATTAAAAATATGTTATATAGATTATATAAAATACTGCTAATCACTTTAATTACAATTAAATCCATTGAGTCCAATATAGTAACTTCTCATATTTTGGAAAATAATAAAACAGGACAGATTATCTTAATTTACGCAGACCGCCACGGCCAAAAGCTTAACGATTTTGAAAAAATCAACGAAGAAAAACAAACTACCACAATATTGAAAAATATAAGAGAGCTTTTAAATCCAGCAGATAATACCAGTACTTCCATTTTATATGAAGGGCCTCAATATCCTGAATTTATTAAACAAAATATTATAGAGTCTGGAGAATCTCAATTTTTATTCACTCTTAAAGATTTTGATATTAATTTCGATAATGCTAGCAAAATAATAAATATAGATAATAGATCTTTTATGTATGATTCGCTTTTTACTTATTTACAAGCATTAGAAAAAGCAGACAGATATCAAGGCGATAAAACTTTCTTATTCCTTAATAGACCTGAATTCAAAAAATTTAAAAGTTTAGATAAAAACGCTTTATATAATAAATTTTGCAAAAAAATACTTAAAGCAATTAACAAACAAAAAGAAATTATTGATAAATTAAAGCATCGGTTGAGCCCAACTCTTAATAATTTCATAATCACACAAATAGAAACAAGCTTAAAGGCTTTAGAAATTTTTAATAAAACAAAAAATTTAAATATAATAATACCATATACAGCAGTATTGCTTGATATCAATACTATATTACATATTATTAGCAACCCACAAAAGCAATACATAGTATTTGCCGGTATTACTCATACTAATAACATAATAAAGCTACTAATAGAATATCTTGAATTCAATCAAGTATATTCGTCTTGTACCCAACAGTATGAATTAGAAGCATTAGACGAAACTAAAGCTAAATTAGGAACTATAACAGAAATAGATGATAAAACTTTAGAAACAAAAATTTCATATCTCTATTGCGACTTTCCTTCAGAAGAGGATTTAAATTTAATTAATAATGCTTTTGCTAAATATAAAAATAACAGTTTTAAGCAACTAATAAATAGAATCAAGCAAGAAATAAAAAATAAATCTAACGCTAATACTAAATGGTATACTTATAGTTTAGAAGACCTACTTGAAGAAATGGAAACAATAAATCAGAAGCAAGAAATAAAATCCGATATAATAAAATATTACAAAAAATATTTCTATAGCATACAAAAAGACTTTCAAATAGGAAAATATAAGTATTTAAGATGTTATGATCAAAAACCGTTAATATGTCCAAGTATAATCCTACAACCAAATTTTTGGGATTATGTATTATATCCTAAAATTACAAATTCACTAAATTATGTTAATATGGACAATGGAATTATTGCACTTAAGAAAACTTAAAATATTGAAGTTATCAATAATAGTAAAAGACTTTTATATTAAGTACCTAATGGATTATGCATAAAATATAGAGTTTATTTATATAGATTAATTTGATATAATTTAAATAAACAATCAAAAAATTGAAGTTAAAAATTTAAACTACATATTAGTAACATTATGGGAAAGATCTTACTTTATTATAAATACGTCTCTATTGAAAATCCTGAATCAGTAGTTTTATGGCAAAAAGAACTTTGTCAATCTTTAGGACTCACAGGAAGAATTATAGTTGCTCAAGAAGGTATAAACGGTACTTTAGGTGGAGAAGATAAAGCAATAGAAAATTACAAATCTCAAATGATTAATCATCATCAATTTGGCCATTTATTTAATGACATAGATTTTAAGGAAAGCTCGGGAAGTTCAAATCATTTTCCACGCTTAAGAATAGTGCTTAAAAATGAAATAGTCCGCCTTGGTTTAGATCCACAAGAAATAACAGCAGAAGATGGTGGTATACATCTAACTCCTGAAGAAGTCCATAATTTAATCGCCCAAAAACCTGAAGATTTAGTATTACTTGATACTAGAAATGATTATGAATCTCGAATTGGTACTTTTAAGGACGCTATTATTCCAAATACAAAAACATTTAGAGAATTTCCTCAATATATAGATCAAAATTTAGAACAATTTAAAGATAAAAAAGTTCTAATGTTTTGTACAGGTGGTGTCCGTTGCGAAAGAGCTTCAGCTTATTTAAAGTCAAAAAATATATCTAAAGAAGTATATCAAATTAAAGGTGGTATACATAGATATGTAGAGAAATATCAAGATGGTTTCTTTAGAGGAAAAAACTATGTCTTTGATGGAAGAATAGCTGCTAAAGTAACAAATGATATATTATCTCAATGTACACACTGCAATAAAAGTTATGATGACTACACTAATTGTATCAATGCTGAATGTAATATTCAAATAATAGTCTGCCCTGAATGCATTAGCATATATCATAATACTTGTAGCCAAAAATGTCTTGATTTGGTTAATAATAAAAAAGTAAATGTAAGAACAATAGATAGAAAAACAACATAATTATAAATTATTAAAATCTTTTAATTGAGGTTTACATAATTTAAATTGAGCATACCCTTGTTTGGCCAGCTCTTCATCATGAGGAAATCCGTAGTATCTATAAAAAGCGTGAACCACTGATTGATAGCTATTTTTATCTTGATTATTATCACAGATATAACCTACATGAGAAGATTTATTTAAGATTAATATATTAACTTCTTTACGGCCTATTGATTTTAATGCATTATATAGATTAATAGTACATTGACAAGGTACACTTTCATCAACTCTTGATGTTATAAGCAAAATAGGTAAATTTTTAGGGATATTATTTATATTATTTATAGGTGATATCCCATCTTTTTTGTAAGATGTAACTAAAGTTAATAAATTTTCTACAATAATATTAAAATAACCTACTTTTTGAAATAACAAGTCATGAATAGAATCAAAAATACCTTCTAATATAATAGCTTTTACATACTTAGGCCTAAATTGAGAAATAAAATTAAAAGCTGCCGCTGCCCCTCTTGAGGCTCCATAAAGAATAACTTCAGTATTTTTATAATTTAATATATGTTCAGCATAAGTTTTTGATAAACATTTTATATCTTCTTGTTGTCCAATATTAATTTTGGAAACTAATATTGTATAAGAACTTAATGTATTGGCAAGCTTTAATCTCTTACTTTTCTTTACATTAACACTAAACTTCCCATTTAAATAATTATTAAAAAAATAATAAAAATATTTAGCAGGATTAAAAATATTAAACTTGCTTTTATTCTTGAAATTTTCAAAATCAATCTCAGCAAATTTACAAATACTTATAGGAAGATTAATAGTGTGAATTCCTTGCCTAGAACTAATCTTTTCACCCGTAGAAGCTATAAAAGATGGTAAATATTTAGCAAGCTGCATTTCTGTAGACGTCAAACCTGGCGCAAAGATATAAGAATAACTTTTATTATCATTAAAATTTACAAAATTAGCTGCCTCTAGCACATCCAGTAAATTAGATATTAAAATAACCTTTAAAAATATTATAATTTTAAGTAGCATACTACAACCTTTAAATTCCAATAACTTGTTGAAATTAAAGTTAAAACTTTAAACTCAAATTTAAATTTATATCTAAAATATAAATTTTTAAGATCGATAATCTGAATAAAATTAACTTGTCCTAAAATAAATATTATTAGGACATATTAGCAATTATCAAGTTTTATAAATAAATATAAAAAAATAATTAAATCAAATTAAAAAAGCTCTTTATAAAAAGAGCTTTTTTAAATAAATATTACAAGCAATCTAGACGAGATTTAAATTTCTTAATGCCAATTAAAGCAAAAAAAATTATAAAGAGCCAAACCATTGAAATAGTTAAATAATAAGGCAAATAATCTTTAGGACCTAAAAAAGCACATCTTAAAGATTCAATAGGATAAACTAAAGGGTTTAACAGATTTATAATAGCAAATTTAGGCAAAGATCTATACATAGAATACCAAGTAAATTGAGAACCTCCTAAATTAAATAATAACCAACCCCATCGCATCCAAAATCTAGAAAAACTAGTAATATCTTTTACCATTATCGCAACTAAAAGTGTAAAGAATCCAAAAAACAAACATGAACTTACATAAGCAAAGATGAGTTTAAATAAAGAAATTTGACTATAATCTATTTTACTACCAAGAATTAAAATTCCTATAGGAATAATAGCAATACTCATTAACATGGATTTTATAGCATAAGATAAAGCATACTTTATATAAACAAGATAAGAGTAAATAGGTAAAGTTAATTCATAATTTATACTTTTTTGATTATTTAAATCAGTAATAAATGAACCAGAACTTGAAGAAGCTGACCACATACTCATACCTGCCACAGTACCTATTAACATAATATTACCATAATTAACAATCATACCCATAGTCGGGAAAATATAACCAAATATAATTACTAAAGCAGAAGGCAAAAGCGTAGCATCTAATAGATTATTTAAATAATCTTTACCAACCACACGAATATCACGCCATAAAAGCCATTTGAAAGTATTTAACATTTTAAAAAACATAATTTACCTATATTAATTTATTGATCAGATTTTAAAATATCCAAAAAAATATCCTCTAGTTTATTTTTATTATATAGCTGCTTAAGTCCAGTAGGAGTTGCTAACATCTTAATTGCACCTTTATCTAAAATACATACTCTATCTGATAATTCTTCAGCTTCATCGATATAATGAGTCGTTAATAAAATAGTAGCTCCTTCTTTTTTTAGAGCAAGAATTTCGCTCCACAAATCTCTTCTAATTTGAGGATCCATAGCAATAGTTGGCTCATCTAAAATAATCAGTTTAGGATCCGGAATTAAAGCTCGAGCAATCAATAATCTCTGTTTATAGCCTCCTGATAAAACTTTAGGAGACATTTTGCTATATTGACCCAAATTAAACTTTTCAAGCAAAAATTTTACTCTTTTTTTTAGATCATCTCTATCAATATCAAAATAATGACCTGAAAAGATTAAATTTTCCTCAACGGTTAAATCCTGTTCAAAATTTGCTATTTGGGGACAAAATCCTAAATATCTCCTATATTCCATAATATTTTTAGTATTTTGATATATAGATTCTCCATTAAATATAATATCTCCCGAAGTAGGAGGGTGTAGGGTTGCTATTATAGAAGATAAGGTAGTTTTACCCGCTCCATTAGAACCTAAAAGACTTAATATTTCTGACTGATAAATATCAAAAGATATTCCTTTTAAGGCCTCTATCTGGTATTTATCAGAAGCATAAGTCTTTTTGATATTATCAATTTTCATTAATATATCTGACATAATTACTCACATAAATAATAGTTTTGAACTTGTTTTTTAGAAAAAAAGAATTGATAAAACTGCTTGATAATTTTTAAATTTATATTGCTAATAATACAGACTGAAGATTATTTATAATTATAGTTTAGAGATTTTAATTAATATGATTTTAGAGACCAGAAGCTTATTTATTTTTATTAAACGTTGCCTAAGAAGATTATCAATACAACAACAAAATTATATCAATATTCAAATAATAGTCAATATGAGCATTACTATACTCTTTAATAAATATTAAAGAGTATAGTAATGCTTTTTTATATCGATTTTATATCAAACTGGTATTAATTTAATAGTTACATGAAATAACCACTACCTATAATAAAGCTTTCATTGTCCTTATCAACTGATTGAACATAAACTCTTCTTATTGCATTTAAAAGCTTATATTCGTACCATCCTCCTCCATTGATTGCTAAAGTAATAATATCTTGTACAACAGGCTTACCATCCTGATCAGTAGATTTAGAAAAATTACGCCAAATTTGATGTTTTCGTACACCATTGACTAATCTAAACCCTTTTTGATCATAAACAAATACAGATAAATCTCCTTGTAAAAAGCCTCCTTGCCTTGAAGAAAATCTATCAAAGGCTTCAAAGCGAGTATGACTCTTGAAATATTCTATTGCTTTATTAACAAACGCTTCTACTGTTTTTGTCTTAGAGTCTGGAGCATATTCACAAACTACTACAAATTTACCATCAGGAATTTCAACCTTAACAACGTAGGCTAACATAAAAGCATTCCTAACATGATAACTAGCAAAACCTCTACCATACTTATTAGCAATTCTCAGTATTTCTTGAACCATGAATTTACCATTTTGATCTTTTCTTTTTAATAAATTTTGACCAACTAAACTAGGCAAATCACCGTTTGCTACACAATTACCTTGCATATCATAAACAAATATCGAAAGAGCTCCTTGTATAAACTGGCCTACTTTATTTGAAAATTCTTTAAAAGCTACCTGAGCTCCATTTGCCTTTAAAAAACTAACTGCTCTATGAACAAAAGTCTCTACAGTTTGCAAGCTTTTATTTGGGTAATAATCAGCTATCAATAAATAAGCCTTTTTAGTTTTAGGATCTACCACTTTTAAGAAATAAGAACGTTTACTATCCCCCTGAGAATAATAATCAACCCAACCGCTACCTTTTTCTTTAGCAATTTTGATCATATTTTTATTAACAGGTTGATTCTTGTCATCAGTTAAGTCTATTACACTTTGACCCATTAAAGCAGGATTTTCTGAATTAGCAACACAAATGCCATCAAAATCCATTGCCCATGCATAAATATCACCTTTAACAAAAGGACCCTCATGTTCAGACATAAGAGCAAAAGTATCATCTTTGCCGCTACTATAAAAATAAGCAGCTGCAGTCTGTGCTAATGTTTTTGCAGTATACCTAGGATTTTGAGGATAAAAGCCCCCTCCTAAAATATACCTTTTTCCATCTTTTTCTACGGTCTTTACATAAGCTGAAATATAAGAGTTATTCCAAGAATAAGAAACTCTAGCTCCTTTACTTGAATTTAACATTTGTTGAAGCAAAGGAATTCTACTTACCGATTTCAAATTACCAATACTCTTCCATATTAAATCAGAATCATCACCTTGAGCAAGGCAATTTCCATTTTCATCATATACAAAAACATATAACTCTCCTTTACGCCAAATTGGATTATATATAAAATCATAAAGAGCTTCCTCAAGAGGAACTTTTTGCAAATGTTTAGCTGCGTTTTCCACCAATTGCTTCATCTGAGCATTTCTATTTCTAGTCCTATGCTCTTCCATTAATACAGGCCTTTTCCCATTGCCAGCTTGAAATTCTTCTTGGCAACCAATCTCATAGACAAATAAAAAAGCTATTATAAAAACTAAATTTTTCATCAACGTTTTTTGCATTATTTAACTCCGTCTTTTTTAAAGCATAATGCTTAAAATAAAATTAATATTTATAATAGATTAGATAAATTATTGAATTAGCATCAATGGTTTAATATTAAATTATAAAAGTAAGGGTTACTTCAACATAAACTTACTATTTTTTTATTTATGCATTTTCTTAAATTAACTATTTTTTTAATATTAATAATTGAATAAATATCTTGAGGTCCAAGTAAAATTTAATATTGTTAGCTTTTTAAATTTAAAATTTTGGTATATAATAGGTTAACAAGTAAAAATATATTTTAAATACTTATTTGAAAGATTTAAGGAAAAATATAATGGCTGTTATTAGTATTAATAAACACAATTTCAAACAAGAAATTGAAGAAGCATCTAAACCGGTTGTAATAGAAGTATATGCTACTTGGTGTGGCCCTTGCCAACACATGATGCCAATATTTGAAGAATTAGAAGAAGAATTAAAAGATAAATATACTTTTGCAAAACTTAACGTTGATGAAGCAAGAGAAATAGCAATTGCATACAATATATCTTCTGTTCCGACATTTCTTTTTATAAAAGATAATAAAGTTGCATCCCAAGAACGTGGATACATGAGTAAAGAAGACTTAAAATCAAAAATAGAAGAACTTCTAGGATAGAAAATTTTGGCCATATTATAATATGGCCATTTAATTTAACAAACATATGAAAAAATATTATCTAACTATAATAACCTTAATATTAGCATCAAATTATAAGTATTTATCTATAAATTCTTATAATGAATATAAACTGACTGACACAATCAAGCACAGTAGACCTAATGATTTAATCAAAATTCTTAATAAAATAAAATTAACAAAAGAAGAAAGAAAGCAATACAGAACTTTAGCATCGCATGTTATCAATCATAGACAGAACAAAATGTATATCAATCAATTAAAACCTAAAGCCCCTCCTATAATATCTGCTCCAATATTTCTAATCGCTGGTTATATGATCCTAATGAAATCTCAAGATATAACAGATTTAATATCAAATAGAGGGCCTATAAAATATTTAATATCGATTATTGGGTCATTATCCATAGTTGGTGGATTATATAACTTAAAAAAAATACCGTATTACCGTACTCATAAACAAAAATATCAAGACTCTATTAAAGTCCTTAGTATGCTTTAATAAAAATTATTAAATTAAAAATTTATACATAGAATCACACTCAATCAAACTAGTTCAATCTGTAATAAGATTGATTTTTTAAGCATAAATAAATATATTTAACATATATAGTATATTGATATATATAAAATATAAATATATTAATCAGGAATAAGTCAAATGAAAAAATATATAATTTTTACGATTTTATATGCTTTATTTATATGGAATATAAATGCAAATACCAAAAATCTAACAAGTTTAGTTAAACAATCCAGCAAGATTGCTGCACAAATAGCTATAAAAATTTATGATCACCAAAGAACCATTAATAAAGAAAACGCTTTTTACAATATGCATCAATCTTTACTAAATAAAAAACTTTATAGTGAACTAATATTTAATCATATATATTCAGAAATTATTAAATTAAATAGAATAGATATTTTTATAGAAGAATTAATAACAAATCCTAATCAAATTTTAAATTTAACTAATTTTGATAATTTCGCTTACAAAGACCAGATAAACATAATTAATAATATCTTAGAACTAATCTACGAAGAAAAAATCCAAAATGCTAATCATAAAACAAATGCTATAAATTTTATCAATCAAATAATAGAAAAATATAACAGTATAAAGCTATATGACGATTTACTTATTAAAATAAAAAATATTAAAAAATCTTACACAAATATGATAACTAGCCAACAGATATATAACATCTATGGTCAACCCTTAATGGAACTACAAGATAACCAAGGCATAAAAGAAATTAATAAAATAAACATAAAACTAGAGCACAAAATCAAAACATCGTTTAAACAATTAGAAGAAGATGATGAAAACTATAAAATAAAGCACTTTGGGGATATTTCTCAAGAACTTAAGTTAAAAGCTTTAGAAATAATAAAATTATTTAAAGATAAAGATAAAGAAAAAGTAAATATAGTAATAAAAGAAATTTCTCAAGAAAATCTAGACATTATTATCTATTACATATTTGGAGAATGCAGTATATTAAATTCTAAACATTCCACTCAATATATACAGCTACTTAAATTCTTATTTGAAAACACCAAAGATTATATTTATAAATTATTCCACAATTTATCTAAATATTATCCAAATTCTACCAGAAATGTGTATAATCTAAATAATACTAACTTATATAATTATATAAACCATAAATCAGCTATTATTCATGTTTTATTACAATATGTACTTGAATTTCAAGCAGAATCCTTTTATGTTAATACAACTAATTATATAGATAACGATGCATCTAAAATTTTTCAAAAAAATATAATTAAAGAAAATATCATATTAAATTATTGCCAATTTGGTAGTCCTTTTACCCTATTTCTATTAAATTATATCATAACCCCATTTCGTGATAATTATAATAAAATTATATACAATAAAAAATCAAATATAACTCTATTTAAAGAGATATTAATAGAATTAAAGAACGAAAAAGTAATTTCTTTAGCTTTCTTTGATCAAAGCTGTACAATAATCAACGCACTATAACAGCATCTTTGAATATATTATCATAATATTACAAAAATTCTGATATTTATAAGAGGTCTAAATAAATTATTAGAACTTTTGATGACTTACCTAAAATAATGTAAAGAAACAATAGAAAAGGATTTAATATGAAAATTAATAAATTAGATCTCTTTATACTTTTACTAATTATCAATTTATCAAATCTTTCTATATGGTCTATGAATCAAAAGACGCTCACACTAAAAAAGCTGAGTCTTATAAGAATAACACAAGAAATATTAATAGATTACGAACATAGAGATGAAAACAAACCATGTTCAGTAACAAATTATTTATTAACTAGAGATATACCGATTTTCTTTATAACAGAAATATATAATACATTAATTTTACATTTTGATAAAACAAATATATTTATAGAAGAACTGCTTAAAGTGAATCAAGAAAAAAATCAAACAGAATTCAATTATAAACTATCTATATTTGATGAACTTAGTTATAACTCAAAATTAAATATATCAAAATATTTAATTAAACTAATAAAAAACAAAGATGCAAATTATCAATATTATGTAAACATTATTACAGAGCTCATAAAAAGATATAAAAATTTATATTTTTATAGCAACCTTTTATCTAAATCTAACTTAGAAAATGAAGATTTAAAAGATATCAATAATCTAATAATAAGAAATATAACAAACTTATTAAAAGAAATAGAAAAAGAGAATAAAACACAATTAAATGAAAATGAAATATCAATTATCAAAATACAAGCATTAAAACTCATAGAAATTTTTAAACAAAAAAATAAAGTCTTACTTAATAATTTCCTAGATACATTAGAAAAAGATTACTTTAACAAAATATTAAGCTATATTTTTGAAGAATATTTTATAGAGAATTTAGATTCTTTAGATCAAAATAAATTCATTAAATTTATCTTTAAAGCAAATCATTATAATAGATTATACAATCTTTATAAAAGAATATCTAAAAAATATCCTCAATTAAAACAACCTATTTACAATTATTTAAAAAGCAATACTCCTCAATGCCTTACCCCACTAACTATTTATATAAATCAAATATTCGATAAGCTTTTGGAAATTGAAACTAAAAAAATTTTTATTAAGGTAAACCAAGAATTAGATTGGAATTTAAAAGAAAAAATAATTTCAGATAATTTTCTATATCATTACCAACATTTAGGCGGCAACTTTTTAAATGAGATAATAGAATCTTTAATATACTATATAATTGACTCAGATATAACTATCGAAAAATCTTATCAATATTTATGCTTAATAAACAAAATAATTGATAAATCAATAATTAATAATACTAACTATATAATAGACGAAGAAGATTTACAAGAAATTAAAGAAGATCTAGAAAAAGAAATAATTTCTTTTCAAAAATCCATATAAATTATATAAGCTCATTTATTTTAGCACTTGATTAATATCTATACTTTCTGATTTTTTTTCTTTAGTTTTATCTGAAATACATTTTTTATAGAATTTATAAGTTAGATATAAAGCAATACATGCTATAAAAGTGTCTTTTTTATTATTTAAAGCATAATCATACAAAGAATTAAAATTATATTCTAAATTTTGATAAACTTTAGAACAAGCAAATTTTGCTTGATTTTTTACAAAACATTTCCCATAATAAACAAAATAATCAGAAACCATTCCAGCCCTTAAAAGTATATTATTAGAAATTAAAAATATCATCATTACTAAAGCTTTCTTATTTTTCATTATTACCCCTCCAAATAATAAAAAAATAACTGTATTATAATGTTAATAATATCAAAAGAACAAACCTCTTTTACAGCATATTAATTTTTTATTCAAAAACATTAATATAAACACAAGTTGAAATCTAAAGATAATAGCTTAAATTTTTAAACAAAGATAAGACCCTAAAGTTAAGGGTCTTAATATTATCAAACATAAACTGCAGCTTTATCAATTATTAAGCTTAAGTCCTCTTCTATACATTTCTTGATATAAGTCTTGAGCAACCATTCTTCCTACTTCACACTCATTATAACCCTGTTTTTTGTATTTATGCGCTATATCACCTAAAGTCTTTTTTGAATTATAACGCTTATAAGCCTTAATTCCTAAATAAGATACAGCACAAACTACACCAAAAGTAACTTCTTTATTATTACAAATATATTCACCCAAAGATTTTGAATATTTTTGTAAGTTATGTGATAATGAACTAAATGTTGGATTTACTTTTGTTACTATACTTTGCTTAAAATTACTTAATGTATCTTGAAATCCACCGAATAAATTATTTGCTACAAATACTAAAATTAAAATCGGTAATAAGATTTTATTATTCATAATTATTTCCTTATATAAAAATATAAATATCAATTGCTTATACTTACTTAATAAAGTATATATTATAAAAATTCTATCATCAAAAGGTCATAATTATTATAATAAAAACATAATTGTAGAATTTTCATAAAATTTATTGAGTTTTTAATTTTTCTATATCAAAGGTATATCAATATGCCAAAGAGCCTGATAGAGGCTCTTTGGCAGGCTAAAATTAAATTAAATAATTAATTAATTCTTAGAAATACTCAATAGCTTTTTTTATCAAAGGCAATAAATCTTTGGGATAAAAATTCTCTTTACTATCAATAAATTCTTGTATATTCCACCATCTAGCTTCTGAAATAATATTTCTTTCATTCAAATTTAAGTTTAAAAGAGATATTTCTGTATTGTGTATATAGGCAAGGAAAATATGTTCTTTAAAAAATACTTTCTCATTATCAATCAAATAAGTCTCTTCTGAATAAAAAGTATAGGGCTCAATAAATTCAGCATTTAAAATTCCACTTTCCTCATATAATTCTCTTTTAGCAGCTTCTAACAAAGTCTCATTTCCTTCTATTTTACCACCCGGGATGAGCCAAAAAATTTCATTAGGATAAGTATATTTAAGCAATAATATTTTTTTGTCAGAATTTACTAAAATTACTCTTGCTGTATCTCTAATTTTCATATTACTTATTTAATTTTTTATCCTGAACTTCTACACCTAATTCTACTAATTTATCTCTTATCTCGTCAGCTTTTTTCCAATCTTTTAAAGAACGAGCATGTTCTCTTTGATTAATTAATTCCTGTATTGCAGGAGTAATTTCAACTTTTTCTTCTAAAATAGGTTCTAATTTGAGACCTAAAATTTGTTGAATTAAAGATTTAGCCATTATAATTTCTGCTTTATTTTGTTCTAATTCTTTTAATTTTTCAAAAATAATACCAAAAAATTTAGCGACATTAAGATCAGATAAAAGTGCATTTAAAAGATCTAAAGATATAGTTAATTTATTAAAATCTTCTTCTTTTATAGAAGTAAGATCTTCCACTTCAACACCTTCAAAAAATTTAACTAATCTTTGATAACTTTTTGATGATGCTTTCAAATCATCAATAGAAAATTCTATAGGACTTCTATAATGATGATTCAAGAAATAGTATCTTATAAGCATAGGATCATATTTTTCAAAAAGCTCACGCAAAGTAAAAAAATTACCTAAAGATTTAGACATTTTCTCTTTATTTACCAAAATAAAGGCATTATGAATCCAATATTTAGCAAGAGGTCTATCAGTAAGAGCTTCTGATTGGGCAATTTCATTTTCATGGTGAGGAAATATTAAATCCATACCTCCACCATGAATATCAATTGAATCACCCAAGTATTCTTTTATTAAAGTAGAACATTCAATATGCCATCCAGGTCGGCCAAATCCCCATGGACTATTCCAACCAGGACCTGACTCTTCACCTTTCCATAATGCAAAATCAAGAGGGCTTTTCTTATCTTCTCTGACTTCTACACGAGCTCCAATTTTCAGTTCTGATAAATCGCGCTTAGATAACTTGCCATAATCTTTAAATGAGTTAACATTATAGTAAACATCACCATTTGATAGGTTAGAATTATAAGCTTTATTTTTATTAATAAGTTGCTCGATAAAATTAATTATCTGTGGTATATGTTTAGTTACGTAAGGTTCATACTGGGGGCTTAAACAATTAAGTTTCGCCATGTCCTCATGATAAGCCTTAATAAATTTAGAAGACAGTACCCAATATTGATTGGGATCGCTAAATTCAAGTTCAGAACGCTTGATTAGCTTATCATCAATATCGGTAAAATTACGGCAATAAGTTACTTTATAATCAAGTAAGTTAAGCAAGCGATATAAAAGATCAAAGGTTACATAGCAACGACCATGACCTAAATGAGCATAATCATAAGGAGTTATACCGCAAACGTACATGTTAACCTTTAGTTTTTTATCAGAATCAATTTGATTCTTTTGATTAACACTATTTGGTTCAAATAGTTCCTGGTTGCCTGAAAGAGTATTAGTTAAATATAGTTTAAAATTATTCATTATGATCCTAGTTAATTTAATTAAAAATAGTATCCTAATGCAAAAGACCTTAAATTATGGAGCATTAGTATGTTAAAAATAACAAAATCTTTTAACAAGTTTTTTTTTAGTATAACCGTTTTTTATATATTATCTAATAATGTATATATAAGCGCAATAATACCAGCCACACCAGTTGCTCAAGCTTTAGGCAATACAGCAACTAATATAGCTGCAAGCGCTATGGCCAGCAATGCGGCAAGTAGTATAGGTAGTATAATAAATAATATGGCTACAAGAAAAATTATAAATAATATTATAATTCGAGGCAATACCTTAGTTCCCACTGATACATTACTAATTAAAATACCTTATAGAACAGGACAAGTGTTTGACGCAGCCTTGACAGGACAACTGATTAAAAATTTATATGGGTTAAAATACTTTGACTCAATACAAGTAGAAGTAGAAAATCTACCAGAAAATTATATTAATTTAATTATTAATTTAAAGGAAAAGAAAAAATTAGAATCAATAACCTATGAAGGCAATAGCAATTTAAATATAGAAGAAATAGAAAAGAAATATAAATTCTCTGAAATACCTGCTATAAATCAAGAAGAAGCACTCTTACTAGCAGAACAGATAAAAAGATTATATCAAGAAAAAAACTATCATAATGTAGATATAAAAACCGAATTAGAAATAACTGAAAATAACACTATATTAGTTAAATTTAACATAGAAGAAGGTAAAAAAGCTACCGTTAAAAGAGTTAACTTTCAAGGTAATAAAGCCTTTAATGGTAAAAAATTAAGATCTATGATCTTTACTCGTGAAGATTGGATATTAGGAGCCTTTGATAAAGCAGGAACTTATGATCCTATTATGGTTGAACGAGATAAACAAATCCTTGAGAACTTTTATCAAAGTAATGGATATTTTACAGCTCGTGTTATTGATGTTAAAACCGATATAAATCCAAATACTCAAGAAATGGATATAACTTTTATAATCGACGAAGGCGAAATATATACAATTGGGGATATATCAGTTGATACACACGACAAAATCGACAAAGAAATACTACTTGCTGCTCTTCCTGTCAGGCCAGGACAACCTTATAATAAAGATCTTTTAAGACAATCAATAGAAGTTTTAAGAACAATATGGGGTCAATTTGGCTATGCTTATGCAGATATAGCGCCACGACCTATGGCAGATTTTGAAAACAAGCTTATAGATATTAAATTCGATACAGAACTTGGCAACCAAATTTTTGTTGATAGAATCAATATTGAAGGCAACGAAAAAACTCGTGATTGGGTAATTAGAAGAAAACTAGCAATTAATGAAGGAGAATTAATTACTCCTCAAGCACTTGATATTTCAAAAGCAAGAGTAGAATCTTTAGGATATTTTGACCCTCAAGATGGAGTCAATTGGAAAATAAATAAAATTAGCGATAATTTAGCAGAGCTAAATCTTATGGTTAAAGAAATCAGAACCGGAAAACTTTATGGTCAAGTAGGTTTTGGTGGTGCTGATGATAAATCTCCTGCAAGCGCTTTAAAAGTAAGCGCGGGAATATCTGATAGAAACTTCATGGGAACAGGCATTAAATATACCTTTAACTTAACATTCTCTCAAGAAGATAGAGGTTTGCTATTTAATATATATCAACCACATCTTACCCTGCCGTGGTTTAATACTCCTGTAGGTGCTGGATTTGATGCATATGTTAGAAAATCTTTATATGATGAATTTAAAAATGTTGCTGATATACCAGTTGAAAATGTAACAGGTTTAATTGGCAATCTTACGTTTTCACCTTTATTTATGCCAAATCTCTCAACCATTGTTAATGCTGGTATTGAAAGAATTCACTATAATAACAAAGTTATAGTTGAAGTGCCTGGACAAAATCAAACAGAAAGAGATCTGTTTCAATCTATAGTCAATAGAAGATTTGAAGATGGAACTGTTCATTGGTTAGGGTTTATCACTGGTCAAGATTTGAGGAACCACCCTGTATATCCAAGTAAAGGTTATAATTGGAGTTTATCTAGTAAATTCTGTTATCCAGTCCCTACAAGCAATTTCTCATTTTTTAAAGTAGATTTAGATGCTACTTGGCTAACACCATTGATTGGAGATTCTGATTTAATATTCTTATTGCATGGACATGCTGGATTTGCAAAACCACTTGCTGGTAAAAACATACCATATAGAGAACTTTATCACGTTGGTGGACCTGCAACCGTTCGCGGTTACTTATATGGACAAATTGGACCTCAAGTCTTTGGCGATTCAATAGGTGCTCAAAAGGCTCTATGGATCAATGCAGAGTTAATATTTGCAGCAACTAAAGATCAATCACTTAGAGGAGTACTATTTTATGATGGCGGTGCAGCGTGGGATACTCCAAGCGGTGCTAAATTTAGAGAGTTAGGCCTTCAGGATATGCTAAAAAACAACAGATTTAACTATAGGCACTCAATTGGATTTGGTATAAGACTAGCATCTCCTCCAATTAGAATTGATTGGGGCTTTAAACTTGACAGAAACAAACGAATTAATGAACCTGCTAGTGAAGTCCACTTTAATATGGCTCAAGACTTTTAATAATAACAAGCCCCTAATTATAGGGGCTTGTTTAAATTCAAAATCATTATAAGCTTTAATTTTATTTAATATTGACATATTTTGATATTAAAAGTTTAGCTATATCTGCATATTCTTTTTCATTAGAAATCATTAAAGCAGTTCCTCCGGATGGTGTTTTAACATAAACATCTGCTCCTTGATCTAAAAGTAACTTAACCATATCTATATCGCCCTTATCAACAGCTAACATTAAAGCCGTTTGACCATAGGAATCTTGAATATTAACATCTTCTATTTTAGATAAAAGTAACTTAACTATACCTAAATTTCCACTTTGAACAGCCAACATTAAAGCAGTTCCTCCAGAATTAGTCGTAACATTAACATCAGCATTACAAGCTAAAAGCAGTTTAATTACTTTAATATACCTTCCAAAAATAGCAAAAATTAAAGCACTTAGACCATTAGAATTTTTAATATTAATATCATCACCTTTATCTAAAAAGAATTTAACAAGTCCTCTATGGCCCATACGAGCTGAGTACATTAAAGCTGTTGTTCCACTATTATCTATAGCTTTAAAGTCCGATCCTTTTTCAACAAGTAATTCAACTATATCTGTATATCCAAATTGAGCAAAATACATTAATATACTTTTATTATTATTATCTTTAGTATTAACATCTGCACCCCATTCTATTAATTCCATAATTTTACTTAATTTTTTTTTATTATTTAAGGACTTAACAATTTTCTTATTAAGCAACTTTTGGATAAAATTTTCTTGTATTCTAATTTTAGATTTTAAGTAATAAAATCTATCTTTTCTAAATACCTTTAATAGCTCTTTTATATAAAAAGCATATTTTATTCTATGCTTATAACGTAAATTAGAAATATTAGAGTCTTTCAATATATTTTCAATATGCTGATCAAAATTTGATTCAAAACTCTTAAAACAAAGATCAAAAACACTGTTATAACGGTTGATATAATTCTGTACTCTGAGCTTTAATAGTAAACTTACAGTGCAAGGAATTACTGGTTGCATAGAGCTCGACTTATTAATAAAAAATATATTAATTATTAAAATTGCACTTAAATATCTTATTTTCATTATAGTTTCCCTATTGCAATCATAAGATTGATATAAAAAATAAAAAACATGATTTTTTTGATGGTATTTAAAACACATTAAGGCTGAAAATAAGGACTAAACTGTTAAATAATTCTTTAATTTTATAGTAAATAAGCCCAAAATATATTAATGACCTTGGCAAGAAATGATTTTAACTCTACAAACATCGATAAAGTAATTTTTATGTGTTATGTTTAGGGCTATATTCAATACTCCTAAACATGTTTCTAATGTTATTGAACATTTTTATTGACCAGAAAATCAATTACATTTTTATGTCCTTGAGAGATAGCTAATTGTAAAGCAGTATCACCTGATTTAGATCTTTGATTAAGATTAGCTCCAATATCAAATAACATCTCAACTATATCTATATAACCATAAAAAGAAGCATGCATTAAAATTGTCCAATCGTTATCATCTTTTTCATTGATGTCTATTAAATTAAAAACTGCTTTAACATTTTCAATTTCAATATTATCCCAATTGATATCATTGAGAATTTTAGCCAAAGGTTTTTTATCCAATATTTCTTGAATAAAAACTTTTTGAGATTTGATTTTATTTATTTTAGATTTGATTTTATTTTTTAAATAGGTTAGACCGATTTCTGGCATTCTTTCAAGACAAGTTTTAAATATCTCATTAAAACGAGGACAAATGTGTGGTAAAGCAAAATTATTTTCTAAATATTTAGCATATATCTTTAGAACTTCATCAAAATCATTCAAGCTTAAACTTAAATGATTCTCTTGACTAATCATATAATCATATATAACGGCGTCAAATAAATTTATAACTCGCCTATCTGATAAATATGTATAACTATCAATATCTATTTTTTCCATAGAGTTTATAGAATAATTACAAAATATAACCATTAATAAAGATGCTCTTAAATATTTTAATTTCATTTGAGACCTCGTTTAATATAAAAATTCTTATAAAAAAAATAGAAAGATCATTCTAATTAACTTCTCATTTAAGCAAAAATTTAAATAATCTAAATGAATATTTAAAAATATAGTATAACACTTTTAAAGCCTTTGAAAAGAAGAAAGAATTTATCATTTGTAGCAAAAATAAGATAAATATAAACATTGAGTATAATTTTTTATGAATTACAAAAAATCTATGCTTAAAAAATTAAATTTTTTATAAAATTTTGTAATTAAAAGTAATTGATTATTTAAGAATCTATATTATAATAAGCAACACTAAAATAGTTTTTTTGAAATAATTTTTGAGGAAAAATAATTATGAAGCAAGATGTCAATATAAATATACCATTAGATGTACCGTATGAAGCACATGAAGAATTTATTTTAAATTATAAAGCTATAACTTTTGGAACAAATAGAACTTTCATTTTCTCTTGTGATCAAAAAATAGAACATTTAAATAATGACTTTTATGGCAATCTAATAGACGGATCAGCAAATGATCCAGAACATCTATTTAAAATAGCAGATCAAGGACGAATAGGAGCATTAGCAACCCAATTGGGCCTAATTAACAGATACGGTCAGAATTACCCTAATATTAATTATATTGTTAAATTAAATTCAAAAACAAACATTGTTCCTACCGAAATCAAAGATCCTTTAAGTGAGCTTTTATGGGACATCGATGATGTTATTAAAGTAAAGAATAATGCTAAATTAAAAATTAGAGGAATAGGCTATACAATTTATTTAGGTAGCGAATATGAACATATAATGTTATCACAAGCGGCTAAATTAATAAGCAAAGCTCATCAAGCAGGCCTAGTCACCATTTTATGGATATATCCAAGATCTAAATATATTGAAGATGAAAAAGACGGAAAACTTATAGCAGGAGCAGCAGGGGTTGCAAATTGTTTGGGCAGTGATTTTGTAAAAGTACAAGTTCCTAGAAAAACTCTAACTGAATCTATATATCAGCAACTTAAAATAGCTTCACAAGCTTGCGGAAATACAAATCTTATATGTGCAGGAGGAGAGCTTAAAAATATTAATGATTTTTTAACTAATATCTTTGATCAAATTAATATTGGTAATACTTCAGGAGTTGCTATAGGACGCAATATTTTTCAAAGATCTCAAAATGAAGCTATTAAATTAACAAAGGCAATTTCTTCTATCGTTTATGATCTTAAAGACCTGAATACGGCATTAAGAGAATTTGAATAATTTATAAAGAAAAATAGAGAGCAAATCTCTATTTTTCTTTATAAATTAAAATCCTAATTAATTATTCTGTAGGTTTAGTTGTATTATCGCTTTGACTGAATAAATACCAACTGCCTCCACCAACAGCTGAAAGTAAAGCCAATGTAATCAATCTATTTTTATTATTTGCATTACAAAGTTTAACAGCTGCTTCAGATTTACTATAAAGTGCAGACCATACTTTTCTAAATTTATCAGCTGTACTGCTACTTAAATCGTTATACCAAGCCCCTGCACAAACTGGTGCAAAAGAGGAAAAAGTAAAAATTGAAACTAACAATAAAGCACGTTTATTCATATTATTCATAAAAGCATCCTTTTAATTTAAGATATTATTAATGTTTATTAAAATTAATTGCAATAAAATTTCAAAATTAAATAAAAAACAAACTTTCATTTAATTTTTTTATTTATTGAACTTAATATAATAAAAATCATTTAAAAAATTCTAGATATTTATGTTAAATTTTTTATAGAATGCTTAAAAACAAGAAAGGATAGTATTTATGAAGATTAATCAAAATAATAAAAATCAATTTTATAAAAGGTCTACATTAATTATCGCGGGTATATTGCTAAACACTTTAGGTACTATTTCAATAATAGCGCCTTATACTTCAACTTTAGCAACGGTGATTACTTTTGGAATTATATTAATTTTATCAGGTTTCACTTACCTAATTGAAGCTCTATGGCAAGATACTACAAAACAAATAATTTTTAATATAGTTTTAAGCATAATCAACATACTTGGAGGAGCTGCATTTTTAATCCAGCCACGAGTGGGGGCAATATCTTTGACAATTATTTTAGCATCTTATTTTATAGCTGCAGGACTATTTAAGATATATATGAGTTTTAGTAAAACTGTCAAGCATAAATTCTTACTTATAATAAATGGATTATTGAATTTGGCAGCCGGTATATATATAGCAGTTTACTTACCAGTACTTTCTTACTTTGCAATAGGAATTTTATTAGGAATAGAATTGATATTTAGCGGTTCATACTTGATCTTTTCAGCATTTAGCTCAAATAATCACACTGTTTAAAACTTATTTGTAAAAAGACCCTAATAAATTAGGGTCTTTTTATTTTCAATAATACTAATTAATAATTCATTAATTAGTACATAGGCATACCCATACCACGATCATGTGAATGAGGTGCAGTTTCTTTTTTCTCTTCAGGAACTTCAGTAATTAAAGCTTCGGTTGTTAATAATAAGCTAGCAATAGATGCAGCATTTTGAAGAGCTAAACGAACCACTTTAGCAGGATCGATAATACCATGCTCTATCATATTAACAAAAGTTCCAGCTTTAGCATCAAATCCAATTCCAGGTTCCTCTGCTCTAATACGATTTAAAATTACAGAACCTTCATAACCAGCATTTGAAGAAATAACTCTTAATGGTTCCTCTAAAGCTCTGAAAACTATTTGTTGTCCAAGTTTTTCATCACCAGATAATTCAAGAGCTCCAACAGCAGTTTGTGCTTGTAGTAATGCAACACCACCACCAGAAACTACTCCTTCTTCAATAGCAGCTCTAGTTGCATGTAAAGCATCTTCGATTCTATCTTTTATTTCTTTCATCTCTGTTTCAGTAGCAGCTCCAACTTTAATTACAGCTACTCCGCCAGATAATTTAGCAAGACGTTCTTGCAATTTTTCTTTATCATAATCAGAAGTGGTATTTTGAATTTGAGCTTTAATATTTAAGATTCTACCCTTAATTTCGTCTTCAAGACCTAAACCTTCAATAATAGTTGTAGTATCTTTAGTAACAACTACTTTTTTAGCTCTACCTAAATCATGAATAGTAGCACTTTCAAGCTTTATACCAATATCTTCAGAAATAAGCTTTCCACCTGTTAATATAGCAATATCTTCAAGCATAGCTTTACGTCTATCGCCAAATCCCGGTGCCTTTACAGCAACTACATTAATTGTGCCACGTAACTTATTAACCACTAAAGTTGCTAGAGCTTCTCCATCAACGTCTTCTGCTAATATTAAAAGAGGTCTACCCGATTTTGCAACTTGTTCAAGTACTGGCAACAAACTCTTCATAGAAGAAATCTTCTTTTCATAAAGCAAGATAAATGGATCTGATAAAGTTGCTTCCATTTTTTCTGCATCATTTACAAAATAAGCAGATAAATATCCACGATCAAATTGCATACCTTCTACAACTGTAAGTTCGCTTTCCATTCCTTTTGCTTCTTCTACAGTTATAACACCATCTCTACCTACTTGTTCCATAGCTTTTGCTATTTCTTGTCCAATAAATAGATCCCAATTACCAGAGATAGTCGCAACTTGTTCTATTTCTTTTTTAGAACTTATTTTTTTAGATTCTCTTTTGATATAATCAACAGCCGCTGCTACAGCTTTATCAATTCCCCGTTTTAATTCCATAGGATTAGCACCTGCTGTTACATACTTGTTGCCTTCACGGAAAATAGCTTGAGTTAAAACAGTAGCAGTAGTTGTACCATCACCAGCCACATCAGCAGTTTTTGATGCAGCTTCGCGAACCATTTGAGCTCCAGCATTTTCAACTGGATCTAATAATTCTATTTCTTTTGCAACACTTACACCATCTTTAGTAATAGTTGGAGCACCAAACTTTCTTTCAAAAGCTACATTGCGACCCCGAGGTCCGAGAGTAACTTTTACAGCATTTGCAAGAGTATCAACACCTTGTGCTAATTTCTGGCGCGCTGTAACTCCAAATAATATATTTTTTGCCATAATTTGTCCTCTGACTAATTTAATTAATTACTCTTCGATAACGCCTAATATTTCATCTTCTTTAATAATGATATAATCAGAACCTGCTTCAGTACCGGAATATTTACCAAAAAAGATAACATCGTTTACTTTAACTTGCATAGGAACATAAACTCCATCATTAAGACGGCCTGCTCCAACTGCCACAACTTTACCTGTTTGTCCTTTCTCTTTGGCAACATCTGGTATTATTATCCCTCCTGCTGTTTTTTCTTCCTGAGCAAGACGTTTTACCAAAACACGATCAAATAGAGGGCGAATTTTTTGTATCATAAATTTTTCCTCAACTTATTTAAACATCCAAAAAAATATTTTATATTTCTATTTTTTAGTATACATAAAAACAGTAAAAGTGCAATCTTTTATAGAAATACACTCAAATTTTTTTATAAACTAAAACTAAATTTCTTAAGATATTTCCAAGTTAAAATAATAAAAATAATTATATAGTTTAGACTAAAATATCTTATTAATCTCATGAGCATTTTAACAAATTTTTACGCTAAAATAAATACACAATCAATAATACAATCATACTTTTTAAATATTTCAACTTGGAAAAATATTGCACTTTTTTTAAATTAATAACTATAATTATAAAATATAATATAATTCAATATTAATCTCCAGGAGTTAAAATGAAAAAATTAAATACAATTTTACTGATATTATCTATCCCAACAATAATGCTTCAAGCTACTTGGAATAAATTTTCAAGACCTGTGCCAGGAATACCTAAACATCATTATCCCAGAAATAAATATAACAATACTACTCCTTATCATAATCAAAATAGCCATGGGCCCGATAGAGAAAGCAAGTATGGACAGGACAATGAGTCCCCTTCAGATTATTCTTTAGGATATTAATAAATTAAATTCCATAATCTGTTTTTCTAAATTTACTATAAATTTAAGAAGGATAAATTATTTAAACAAAGAAATTAAAAATAAATTAAATAATCAAAATATTGCAAAATTGCAATTATGTTAATTATACTTAAAATAAGTATAAATATTAAAAATCAAAAAATAGGAGAATTGAAAATGAAAAAATTAAGTATATTGTTAATTTCATCAATGTTACATTTAAATATGCAATCAGTAGTATGGCAAGATAAATCTGGCAATATCCATTCAACAAAAGAAGTAGGGCAGCCTATTGCATTAAATAATCCTGATTCTAATGTAGTCTATAAAGACTCTCTTTTAGAAGCTTTGACTAATAAAACTGGACAATTACATAATCCAGGATTTCATAGACCAACGGGAACAATAAGTAACTTTGGTCCAAAGGTACACCCTATTATTGGCACCCAAATTCGAAAGCTACAAGATAAGATTAATTATGAATCTAATAAAGTAAATCAACATTTACAAGCGGGTAATTTATTAAAAGTCGAAGAACATGCAAAAAAGCTAAAAGATACATCTACACAGCTTCATGACATAACAAAATCAGTAAATAAAGATAATAATATAGTTCATATACTTCCAGTAAATGAACCGGGTGAAATGCATATATTACCGTATAATGAAAATAACAATAAATAAGTTTAAAAATTAAGGAGATATTAAATGTATAAATTTCTTAAAACTTATACCGTAGGCTTACTATTGTTAAGTTTAGTTACATTTAAAACTCAATCAGCAACCACAACTGAAGTCATTCCAGTGATTAAAAAAGATGAAAATGGAAAACTATCAGTAACTACAGTAAAACCCAAAGCAGCATCAGAGACTCATGTAACAGAAGGTATATTACAAAAAACAAAAGAAGGATTAGAAAAAATGTGGGATAAAACAAAAGAATTAGGTGAGAAAGCTGGAGATACTCTTAAAGAGGGCTTAGACAAAGTTAAAAATTTAGGAAAAGAAACTCTTAATAAAGCCAATCAAGTAGGTCACGCAACAGATCAAGAAGCAAGAAATCTAGCAGGAAAAGCAGATGCAAAACTTAAAGAAGGTTGGGAAAAAGCTCAAAGAGATGCTGAGGCAGCAAAAGAAAAATTACACCAAAGCACAGAAAAAGCTAAAAATTTAAGTCATGAGGCTTATGAGAAAATTAAAGCTGATACTGAAAGCTTAGCTCAAAAAACTAATGAAAAACTGCATGAAGGTTGGGAAAAAGCTAAAGAACTTGGACATAAAGCTGGTGAAAAACTTGAAGAGGGATGGGATAAATCTAAAGAATTAGGTCATAAAGTTGGTGAACGGCTGAAAGAAGACACAGAAAGCTTAACTGAAAAAGCTAAAAGAGGTCTTGATTATACTAAAGAAGAAGCAAAAACTGCATGGGAAAAAAGCAAAGATTTCGTAGAAAGAGCATGGCATAAAACTGTAGAAGTTGCTCATAATTTATGGGATAAAACTTTAGGGCACCCCCAAGAACCAACTACCAAAAATGTAAACAATAAAAAAATAGTCAACGGTAAATTAGTTGATAATGAAGAATTTAGAAAATAAGAGCATTTTTTTTAATAATTAAGATGTAAAGGAATCTACAAAATAGATTCCTTTACATCTTAATTATTAAAAACATTAAAGCATTATTAATCATAAGTAGCAATTAGATATGAAAAATAAAATAAATCTTTATATTTTATTAATAGCTTTACTTATTTCAACAAGTATATCTTCTATGACATTAGAAAGAAAAGAATTCGTAGAGTCCTCTCATGAACTACTACTATACTTACCAGAGGAAATTTTACTTTATATTATTAAAATAATGATTAAAGAGATTATCTATAATAACGATATATTTACTTATTTAATAAAGTTAAAAGAAACCTTACAATCAATATACTTAATCAATAGCAAATTTAAAAATTTAATTTCTAGTAGTTTAATTAAATTTGCAAAACAAAAAGCATACGCTCGCTTTAATATACAGCCAATTCATACACAAGAGTTTACCAATCAACTTATTCAAATGTTAATACTAAAAAATTGCCCTGAAAACGAAATAGAAGTTGCTAAGCTAGTCATAGCAGGAGTTAATCCTAATCTAGAAATAAAATATAATAATGAATGTTTATCACTAATACTTTTTATTATCAAATATAGTGAATTAAAAAAATTAGTTAATCTCTTAATAATAAAAGGCGCCAATCTTAATAAAAAAGATAAATATGGAAATGATGCTTTAATATTAGCAACATTAAAGGGTGATGAAGATATAGTACATCTATTAATCAAAGCAGGCATAAATCTTAATGTAGAAAATAACCTAAAACAAACCGCTCTTACTCTTTCAATAGGTTATGGATTTTTACCTATAACAAAATTAATATTAAATTACAGCAACCATATTGACCAAACTTTCTTAAACAAAGCACTAATACTTTGCTCTAAAATTAAGAATTTAGAGATTCTTAAATTATTAGCAAATAAAATTAAAGAAATAAATCAACAATAGTTCTATAAATGCAATTGTCTATTTAATAATTAGAGAGCCCAATTATTAATGAAATAAAATAAAATCTTTAGCAATAAGATTAATTTTTTTACTAATATTTTTTGCTTTAATCGACTATTTTTTTAAAACTTACCTTGATATCTATAGTTATAGCATTAAATATAAAAGTTAATATAAATATTCTAATTCTTTATTTATCTTTAGCTTTCCATTAGAGTAAAGAAATCATAAAATTAATAAAATTTTAGATATAATATTAATTATGACCAAAATAATGAAACATATAAATTTTAGTTATTTATTATTTAGCATTATCTTAAGTTACCTAAATTTGTATTCTATATCGATAGTATATAACTTTAGAATAGCAGAAATAACAAAAGAACAAAATTCTCCTTATGAATATTTAATCAACAAAAAATATAACTTAATTACTTTGCTTTTTGATCAATATTTCACAACTTATAATCAGTATAATTATAATTATACAGGCTTCTTTGAATCTTTTATTTATCATACACCCTCTTGTTACTTTAGAAGTGATTTTGCGGCCTCTTCTATAAAAGAAAAAAGCCCTAAAGGTAAAAATCATACATTCCAACCAGAAGATATACTTCTAACCAGCGGATGCAACTTTACAATAAATGATCACTCTATAATCACCGCATCAGGGTTATTTGGTATACCTACAGGAAAAGTCGTTTTGCCTCAAGCTTATTTTGGTTACAGACAAGTAGGGTTAGGTATTCAGCTTGATGGGTTTTATAGTTTTAGATTAACTCATAGAGCAGTATATGGCTTCAGGTATATATATTTTGTACCAAGAAGCACAAATTATTACAAAAAAAGATATTTATTTACAATAGGCCATATGATAGATTTCCTTTTAGCTTATCAATATCAATATAATAAAACACAGGAATTAGAAATGGGCTACTCTATTGAATCCCGTTTTAAAGCAAACATAAAGCCTTATATTGCCTATATTATCAAGCAAAACAACTATTTTATAAGTAGTTTTTATTTTGTATATAAACATCAATTTTCAGTAAAAAACACAATAAACACTTTATTATTTAACGTTGTTTATGGCTTTGATAATATACCTAATAAATTTAGTATTAAATACTCACTAACAGCATGGTTAGCCTGGGATATAAACTTTTAACTTAGTTAAATTATTAATTATTTAACCAACTTAAAAATTAAATAAGCACGAGACCTAACTTGCACAATTATAATAAATCATATAAATATCACCTATGCAATAACTTTTGATAAATACTGTATAACAAAATCATAACAAATTTTTTGATTAAAACTGGATATTAAATGTATAAATATTTTTTATTTTTAGCCCTATTGCAATATAGCAGTTTATTAGCAACTTCTGTTGTATACAATTTTAGAATTGCACAAATAACCAAACAACCAATTTTCAAGAAGGTAGACAAAAAAGATCATTTTCTTATAGTAGGACTTATTTTCGACCAATACCAACAAAAGTATAATAAGATTTATCAAAACTTTGCTGGAGGCTTGACCTCTTTGATTTATGAGTTTAGATCGTATTTCGTGCGATCAGATTTTGCTAGTGCTCATGTAAAATCAAAGGATAAATGTAAAACAAATATTTTTTCCAATGCTCAAACAGATGATATCTTGTTTACATTTGGACATAATTTAACAAAAAACGGCAATAACACAATAACTTTGGCAGGACTACTTGGTATTCCTACTCACAAAGTTTTTATTCTACAACATGCTGACTTTGGATATGGTCAAGTTGGAACAGGTCTACAATTTGATGGTGAGTACGAATTAGATTCCATTCAAGCGGTTACTTATGGATTAAGATACATATATTTTATACCAAGAAAAGCACAAGACTTGTATAAACATAGTTATATTTTCACAATTGGGCATATGACTGATTTACTTTTAGCATATAAGGCTCATTGGACTAAGCATGGTCTAGAATTTGGTTATACTGCTAGATTTCAGTTGGGAGGTCGTATAACGCCTCACTTTGATAATATCATTAAAAAAACTAATTACATAAGAAGTAACTTTTATAGTGTATATAAATACCGATTCTTAATAAAAAATGTTGCCAATAGATTCTTACTTAACTTTGCTTACAGCTTTGACCATATGCCTAAAATTTTTGGTAATAGATACCTAATTACTCCATGGGCATCTTGGAATATTAGTTTTTGAACATCCCTAAGCTTAACAAAATTCCATAATATTTGAATTTCAATAATTTTATTATACGGACTTTCTTTTTTTATACCTAATGATCATGGAATAAACACTCTTTAGGCACTCATTCATCTATTAGATATAAATACAAGCCAATAATCAAACAAAGAACCACAAATTCAGCATCATCAATATTTTGTATAATTTCTTATAAGTTTTTCAATTTCTGTATGACCTTTTTCACTAACAATATCCAATACTGTTTGACCTTCGGTATCTCTGATTTTAGCATCAGCACCATGCTCTAATAACATTCTAACTACATCAGCATAATTCTTACTAGTTTCTTCTTGATTAACAGCTTCAAATAAAGCGGTCTTACCTTGATCATTTTTAGCATTAACATTAGCCCCTTTTTTCAATAGCAATTCAACTACATTAGCATGACCATAGAATGCAGCATTCATCAAAGCCGTATTACTCCATGCATCTTCGGCATTAACATTAGCACCTGCTTTTATTAGCAACTCTACTATACCTTTATAACCATTTTCTGAAGCGTTCATTAAAGCAGTTTTGCCATGATCACCTCTGGCATTAACATTAGCTCTATCTCTCAAAAGCAATCTAACGACTCCTTCCTCCCCATTGTATGCTGCCAGCATTAAAGCATTAATAGAATGACTGTCTTCAGCATTAACATCAGCACCGTGCTCCAAAAGCACTTTAACTATATTTTCAGCTCCCCTTCCAGATGCATACATTAAAGCTGTTCTTCCATATTTATCTTTTTCGTTAACATTAGCTTCAGAATTTATCAGTTGTTCCTTTACCAAAATTTCATTACCATTCTGAACAGCAGTTATTAAGTTAGAACTGCTCTTATGAATTTGTATTTTTGGCTCTTCTTTTCTCATAGCCAAAGCACTATTAAAAAAAGTAGCCAAGTAAATTATAAATTTTATATAATTTTCTCTATTACACATTTTTTCTCTCATTCAATATTTTTTTAATTTACATTAATTATGTTTTATTATTAAAAATTTATATTTTATATATTCACTTATTAATCTGTTTTGTTTTATGTTCTTTTATTAATTTTACTATTGCCTTATGGTTTAATCTTTCGGCAATATCTAAGGCTGATTCATGATGATTATTATCTCTTATATCTACATCAGCACCATAATCTAAAAGTAATTTAACTGTATTCTCTATATTTTCGTCAAACTCTTCCTGATCAATAGCTTTCATTAAAGCAGTTCTACCTTGATCATCTTTAGCATTAACATTAGCACCTTGATCTATAAGCAATTTAACTATATTCGTTTCACCGTGAAAGGATGCCTCCATTAAAGCCGTATTAAACCAAACATCATGAGCATTAACATTAGCACCTTGATCTATAAGTAATTTAACTATCTCATAATGACCTTGCTCTGATGCATCCATTAAAGTAGTTCTTCCATGATCACCTCTGGCATTAACGTTAGCTTTATTTTCTATAAGTAATTTAACTATATCTATATGTCCATTAAAAGATGCTTTCATTAAAGCAGTAGTGCCATAATCATCTTTATCATCAATACTAGTTCTATGCTCTAAGAGTAATCTAACTATATTTTCAAGACCTTTACCAGCGGCATACATTAAAGCGGTTTCGTTTCTTTTATTTTTCCTGTTAACACTAAGACCTAAACGTATAAGTAACTTTACTAGATCCTCTCTACCTAGTTGTACAGCTGCTATTAAAGCGGTATCTCCGTTTTTATCTAAATTATTAATATCGATATTATGTGATTTTAATAATCCGAAAAAAATTTTATATAACTCAGCTTGTACTAGTGCATTGAAGTCTTTATCAATAAGCCTTAATTTAGCAGCCTGTTGATAAACATTTTTAATTAAATTATACCATATAAAGTTATTATCTTTAACAGTATCTTTTATTTCTTTTTCTAGAATATTTTTTATAACTTCAAGCTTAATTTCAGGAGGTAGCTCAGATATATTTTGTATATTTGATACTTCAGTCTCCATAGCTATAATATTATTAAAAAAAATACATGATAACAATATGAAATTTATGTAATTTATACTTTTAAACATTTATTCACCTAATTTTTAATTTAATTCATATTATTCAATAATAACATTTTTTTAAAAAAAAATCAACAAAATGAAATTCAATATCAACAATAAAATGTATTAAAAAAGAACTAGCTTATAATTTTTAATCTGGCACACTCTATCAGAATATTTCAGCAACTTAATTATAGTTATATGTACAATATTTGCAATTAAGAATTGTGTTATGTATAAAAAATTATTTGTTTTTAAACAGTTAAAATTATATAAATTTGTAGAACTTTCATATTAATCAAACTTTCACTTTTTTAAATGTTGCTAGGAAATCAAGTTATTCGTTTTTAATATTTTAAATTAATTTAGAAACATCAATTATTTTGAGTACTTGATCGGTTTTAGGATCAATGACAATAATATAACCAGGAATAAAATTTCTTCTTTGCAATAAGCCTTTATCTTTGAACTCTTTATCGATTTCTTTTTTTCCATAAATATAATTTTTAATTCTGGTTTCTTGTTTTTGATCAGTAGTTAATATAATTACTTGTTTGCGATGTTTACTTTCATAGTCGTAAAAACCAAGACAAGCATATTCAGTGAGCAAAGGATCTAAAAGCTCTCGATTTTGTTTATAAGGTTGGGATTTATTATCCTTTTTTTTAATTAGCGCATATTTATTTAATAGAACTGCACCAATCAAATAATCATTTTCTTCAATACAATTATAATAATAAACTATAAGGCGCTTAAGGATTTCTTCTAATGTTGGTAAGATAAAAATTTTATCGCTTTTTTTTATCTCATAATATTTAGGATCTTTACTTTGCTTATACCAATCATGTTTTACTAAAGCATTCCAGGCCAAATCTCTACACAGCTGTTGAAATATTAAATTATCTTTGCCTTCTTTTATATTATTCTGCCATTCTTTCAATTTTATATTCAATACTTGCACATAGGGATGTAATTTTTTGTTTAATTTTACTTCAACTTTGTTTACAATGATCATTGGATCTAAATTATTTTTATAAAAAATAGATAAATTTTCAAGCGTTTGCGTAAATAGAGCGTCTAAAATTTTAACTGCCTTTTCAGGTGTTTCTGTAATACATTTTTCAGAAATCAAGAAATCGCTAGCCACAGGAAAACAATTATGATAAATACGTTCTGTTGTCTTATCAACTAATAGCTTATTATTGAGGTTACCCAATCCAATACTTTCCAATATACACTGATTTATATCGGGACTACTATAATCATTCTCAAAGTCTGAATGGTGTAAACTTATGCTTTCTAGCATAGAATTCCATTTCTGAAGGCTAAATCCGACTTCATTAGAACAATAGCAATAATTTTCCATAAATGAATTGTCCAAAAGCAATATGGTTTTTTTATTCAAAATAATTCCTTAATTAAAAATTTGAATCGAACATTTAATAATTATACTTCAGCGACCGTCGAACAACAAGTTGCAACTCAGAAATATCGTTACTTCCTGCAAATTCACTCCCGAAATAAGAATGTTATGCTATATGGTTATAAAAATATTAAGCATGAGGATGGCAAAGCGAATGTTATAGTGGATAAATATTCTTCACATATAATTCAAAACACTTTTGAGCTTTATGCTACATATGCATTTTCTATGGGACAGCTATACCAAAAAATAAACAAAGATTATGGGCTTAAGCAACCATTCTATTATGGAATGATGGTAGGGAATAATAAATCTTATTTACATCGTTGTCCACCATTATCAGTGCAATCCTTTTTGAACAGGCCCAACAAGTGAAATCGAATTTTAATAAAAAGCTGGTAAAATATGTTGGATTATCTTATATTTATCAAGGACTAATTGGCTGTAGAGAATGCAATCTTATAATAAATTGAAAAAATCATAAGCGTTTTGCCTATTATCATTACACTCAAATACAATGGCAAGCATAATGCTCAAAGGCTACAAGAAGAAATAACCAATCAATTAGAAATTAATTGTCTTTAAAAGTCTACAAATACCAAAAGAAATATTGGCTCATCTTATAGAAACTCTTAATTTAGTACCTCAAGATAAAATCGAATTTCATAATAAAAGCTTTGATAAATTAAGCAATGAGTATGATAGATTTTACATCTCTTTAAGAACCCGACTAAATGATTTAAATACCAAATTAAGCAAATTACAAGAAGCTGAAGACAACTACTATACCACAGCTAAATACCTATTAGATCTAGCTAGCAGAGTATATAATTTATTTGAAAGTTCTAAAGTTGAAGAGAAAGAACAACTTATTAAGTTAAATACTATCTAACTTTAGGGTAGATGCTAAAAAGTCCCTGTTTGAGGACTAAAGCTATTCCCTTTCATACTGAATTGTAGAAATCATCAAGAGTGGTGTGCCCGGTAGGATTCGAACCTACGACCTACGGATTAGAAATCCGTTGCTCTATCCAGCTGAGCTACGGGCACAATTTTGAATATAAATTAATTCATATAATTTATACTACTTTATCTTATATTAAAAATATTATCTTGTAAAGTAATTTTATTAATTTTTATTAAATTAAATTGCTTTAATATAGATTGATTTTAGTTCTGTATAATACACAAAACTTCTTTATTTTTTTACTCCAAATGATCTAAACAAATCTTCAACTGAAAATACTATTCATCTTCATAATATTTGCCTCAGGGAAAATGTCAACAAAATATTTCAACTGCCAAGTTTGAGTTTTCTTTGCTTGTTTGCTATTAGCTTCATCCCAAGGAGGATATACTCTCATTGCTCGTTTACCGCCTTCACCTTTAACTGATAGAAATCCCTCTTGATATAATATATTCTTAGGAAAAATAAACTGTCCTAAATAATTTCCTTTACGTACACTTACTATAAAAAAATCAAATTTGTCAGATATATCATATGGCAAAATTGTACTATCTCCAATTCTTTTCCAAAAAGTAACAAACTGTCCAACCTTTTTTGGTGTAATTTTTGCAGTTCTAAATTCAATCCAGAAATCATTTATTGTAAATTTAGAAGCAGAATATTCTTTACTTTCCTCATTATGAACGATATTTTTACAAGCCAATCCATTTCGCTCATACAAAGTACATACAAAGAAAAGATCATAATAAATATTTTTTAAATTTTTATTCATAATAACCTATTTAACAGCAAAAGAGTTCGTTTAAATTTAAACGAACTCTTTTAAACTTAAGAAATCTTTAATAGTTCAACATCAAAGATAAGTTTGGCATTTGGTGGGATAACTCTACCAGCACCATATGCTCCATAGCCTAAATCTGCTGGAATAAATAGACGACGTTTTTCTCCTACTTTCATAGACATAACACCTTCGTCCCAACCTTTAATTACTTGCCCTACACCTATTATGAAAGTAAAAGGCTGATTACGATCAACACTACTATCAAATTTAGTACCTAATTGACCATTATTATCTAGCCAACCAGTATAGTTAACAGTAACTTTTTGTCCTTTGTTAGGAGATTCACCATTTCCTGGTGTAATAATTTCGTATTCTAAACCTGTTGATGTTTTTTGACGTTCCATATTTGTACTCTTTTTATTTTCTATTTTGTTAGACTTTTCGTTGCTTTTTGTATTCCAGCATCCCATCAATAAAAAAACTGACATTACTGCTAAAAAAATTCGCTTCATAACTCTTATCCTTTATTTTGAAATTTAAATTATTAAGAACCTTTAAACAAAATAGTAAATTCTTTTGCTATTTCACTTAACTTGCTAATATCTTGGTCTGTTATCTCTTTAGTTGTTAATATCTGATTATAAAGATCCTGATAAACAGATTTAACATAAGAAGCAAATTGGATAGCAAAACTATTTATTTCATTTGATGGTAAATTATCAAGAAAATTATATCTTAACAAGAATAAAATTATAGATTGATCAACAAAAGAATAAGTTATATATTGTTTCTGCTTTAAAAGTTCATAAGCAACTGCTCCACGAGCTAATATCTTTTGAGAAACAACATCAAGCTCGGTTCCAAATTGCGAAAATCCTAATAAATCTTGATACTGTGCTAGTTCCAATTTTAATGCACGAGAAACTTTCTTAATTGCTGGAGTTTGAGCAGCACCACCAACTCGCGAGACCGACAATTCAACGTTAACAGCTGGTCTAATGCCCGAATTAAACAGCTTAGTATCTAAGAATATCTGTCCATCAGTAATAGATATTAAATTAGTTGGGATATAAGCAGTAAGATCATCACTTTGGGTCTGAACTATAGGTAAAGCTGTAATAGACCCTCCACGCGCTAATCTCCCTGCACGCTCAAGTAATCTTGAATGTAAATAAAATACATCTCCAGGATAAGCTTCTCGTCCAGGAGCACGTCTCATTAATAATGACATTTCTCGATAAGCAACTGCATGATTACTTAAATCATCATAAACAATTAGCACATCTTGACCTTGATCTCGTAAAAATTCAGCAATAGTACAACCTACATATGGCGCTAAATATCTATCAAGAGCTGAATCTCCTGATTCGGCACTTACTATTATAGAGTATTCAAGAGCACCGTTTTCTTCAAGCAATCTAACGATACGGGCCAAATTTGCTTGTCTTTGTCCAATAGAGACATAAATACAATAAACATTTTTGCCTTTCTGATGAATAATAGTATCTAAAGCAATAGCAGTTTTACCAGTAGTTCTATTTCCGATAATAAGCTCTCTTTGACCTTTTCCTATAGGTATTAAAGCATCAACTACTAAGATGCCAGTCTCTAAAGATTCATTAATGGGTGTTCTTTCAATTATACCTTCAATAGGAACTTCTATTGGTCTTAATTCTTGATAATCAAGTGTTCCTAAATTATCAATCGGTTGTCCAATTGCATTTATCACTCTTCCTAATAAATTGATTCCAACGGGAGCTTTAAAAGCTCCTCCGGTACGTTTTGCAACTTCAAGCTCTACAACAGGCGTTTGAACTTTTATTAAAAAAACCGAGACATAATCTCGCCCTAAATCCATTACTATACCTTGATTGCCGCCCTCAAAGTCTATCAACTCTCCGTAAACAGCATTTTTCAGTCCATGTATTTTACAAAAAGTATCTCCAACTTGAACTACAAAACCAATTTCTTGAAGATCTTCTTCAGAAACCTTTGATAGAGCTTTCTCAAACAGAGATACTAAATCCGAAGTTTTTATTTCCATAATAGAGTACGTCCTTAATTAATCTAGATTTAATATTAAGATCTTTCAAGTAAATTCAGTTGATGACGTATTGAATTTTGCCATTCAAAATCATCACTATAAATTTTTAATCCTGCAATTAAATTAGGATCTATTTTTTCTTTAATAATTATATATTTTTGGGTTTTATTGCTTAAAAATGTTTTAATTAAGTTTAATCTATTTTCAGTAAGTTTATCAGAACTAATAACATTAAATTCCATTATATTATTATCATTTTTATAAATTTTGATAATATTATCTAAAACTTCTGGTAACAAACTAATACGATTATGTTTTATTAAAAGATTGACAAGATCTGAAAAAAAATCCCCAAGATTAAACGAAGATAAAAGTTTATCAAAAACTTCTTCTTTTACTGAAATATCAATTAAAGATAATTTAGCATAAACAAAAATATTTCTATTTTCTCTTAAATATTCACTAAAAGATTCCAACTTTTTAAGATCATCAAAAACAAGTTTTTTTTTGAAAATATTAATAAAAGCTTGAGCATACTTTTTGGCAATTATTAGTCTATTTTCATTATTCATTAATTATCTTTCTTAAGATTAACTCTTTTATTCATATTACTTAATATACTGTCAAAATACTTATCAACATTATCTGGGTCTTCAAAATAATTATTAAGATTTATTTCTAAATTTTTTAAAATATCAGGCTTTAGTTGTTCCTTAATTTTTTGAGTTTTATAATTATCGGACTGTATCTTTAATCTATTATTAATTTCAGAATTATATTTAATAGATTGATTGAATTTTTCTTCTTTTTCTAATTGAACTACTGACTGCCATTCTTTAAATTTTAAAGATAGTCTTTTGCCTAATTCATTTTGATCCAAAATACTTTGATCCAATTCCCTATCAAACGTAATTAGATCATTTTCTTGATCAAATAAAGCTTTGAGAGATGTTTTGTCTTCTTCAAATGCTTTTAAAACAGATGGTAATATATACTTATAAAAAACATATATTGCAACAACTATAATAGATAAAAAATTTAAAACACTAAAGATAAAATCAATAGCCATTAATTACTTTCGATTTTAAAATTAACGAAATATCAGAAGCCATTTTTTCAAGATCTTCATATTTAAGCTTATCGACTCTTTCTATAGATAAAGTATCTAACTTTAAATTTTGATCATATGAGATTTTAGGCATATGATTCATAAAATATTCTTGATACTTTTTCCACTCTAAAGCCTTATGCTCTTCTTTTCTTAAAACTTTATCCTGTATTTTAATAACATTATTTTTTAAGCTTGTTCTTTTTGACAGATCTTCTTTAAAAAGATTAAGAGCAGGTTTTAATAAAAAACGTGTCAGAAGAAAATAAGCAATCAAAAAATTTATTATCTGTACAAGTAAAGTTAAATTTAAACTTATATTCATAAATTTTTCAATTTATTAAAAATTAACCTTTTAACAATATAAGAAAAAGTGCAATTAAAAAAGCATATATAGCAGAAGTTTCCACTATACCCAGAGAAATAAACATAGTAGTACGTATTTGTCCAGAGCTCTCTGGATATTTACCTATATTTTCTATAGCTTTTGCACCTATATGCCCTTGACCTAAAGCTGGTCCTATTGTTCCTATTCCCATAACAAAAGCTGCTCCTATATAAGCCGCAATTTTAACATACGCAAGCGCCGTATTTACATCAGCCATGTTTACCCTTTCAGATTATTAATTTAGGTTATTAATCTACTTATTTTATTTATAACATAAATAAAATTATTTACAATAGTATATTTTCTTTTAAATTATTTTTAAAGTCCTTTTCTAATTTATTTTGATTAATAAAATTAAGAATATCATTAGCAATATGCTTTTGGTAATCGAGATCCTGCTCAAAATCTTTATCACATAAGATAGTCAGAACCGGTAAAAAATTACTTGATTTAACATATTCAATCCACATCTCATGACTCTGATGAATTAATTTAATATAATCTAAAGTAATATTAGATTCTTCTTGTCTGTTTCTTTTATTGACACGATTATAGCTAACAGTAGGTTCTGCTTTAAGATAAATTATACCTGAAGACTTGGTAATTAAATTAGATTCTACTATTTCAAACCATTCTTTATATAATTGCCATTCAAACTCACTCATATAACCTAATTCAAAGCAAACTTTTGCAAAACAATATCGATCGGCATAAATAGATCTCTCTAAGATTAATCTATCGTGGCTTTTGATCGATCTTTCTTGTTCTAAAGCACGCGTTAAAAAAGCATAGGTCTGAAAAGTATAAGCCCATCTTTTAGGGTCTTTGTAAAAATAATCTAACAAATTTTCTTTTGATTGAGATATACTTTGCCAATGTTCTACCGATTCAGGAACAACCTCTATATTAAGATAATTTTTAATAATCCTGAGTAAAGTTGACTTACCTGAACCAATATTTCCTTCAACAAAAAAAAGTTCTTTAAATTTTTTGGACATTTACAATCTCTTACTAAAATTAATATTAAAATCACCTATATATTTTATTATATCAAAATTAAAAGAAAATATAGCCAGATTTAAAAAAAAATCTGACTATATCACCATTTTATTAATTAAAATTTTAAAAAAAATCTTTACAACATTAAATGCTTATTACTTTTAAGACTTTTGCTCTAAAAACGATCTTAACATCCAAGCCATGCTTTCATGTTTCACTATCAGATCAGCAAGCATATTAGCAGTACCTTCATCACGAAGTTTAGAAGATTGGCTTATCAAAAATCTAATGCGTTTTATTATTGCTTCATGGTCTTGCCATAAATGTTTAATCATTTCTATATCATTTGGAATTATACCAGGATTCTCTTCAATTGAAGTATTGTCTAAGAATTCTCTTAAAGTTCCAATAGAGCTAAATCCTAAAGCTCTAATTCTTTCTGCTATTAGATCTACATACTCTTGAATTTTATCATAATGTTTGTCAAAGAATCTATGTAGAGTATAGAAATGTAGTCCCCAAAGATTCCAATGATACTTCTTAGTCTTTAATCCCAAGGTATATTCGTCTGCAAGTAATTGTGTCAACAGTTTAGCAACTGCCTTTCTATTTTCTTGAGAAATATCAATATCTAAATTAATATTATCTTTATTTAATCTCATTTCATCCATTATCTTTCCCTTGCTCCTATCAATTTTATAATTTTATAAAACATGAGGATTATAAGTATTATTACTTATTAGAATAGTAGTTAAATTTTCAGCAAGTCAATAATTAAATCAAGCTATAATGCATTTATGACAATAAGAACATGCGCTTGACAAATTTTGTAAATATTGTAAAAGCTTGATAGACTTAACCTATTCGAGCTAATAGAAAATAGTTATTGTTTTAGTAAATTAAAATCATTAATAATTAAAAGAAATATAAATGTTATGAAAATAAAATTAAAATTTTTCATCTTATCAATTGGCAGTTTAATCATGTTAAATTCGATTACGTTATGTAATGAGAGTGGTTCAACAGATTTTGATAAATTTTTTGATCCTTGTGCTCAAGAAATTACCCCTCCTGAACCTCTTGCTCCAGAAGCCGGATTAAACTGTTTGTCAGCCATTGATATTTTACCACTTATTACCCCTGAAGGTAGCGAAACTTGTCAAGCAGAAACAGATGTATGCCCTCCTAGTGGCTGTTTAGTTAATTTACCTAATATCTTAAGACAAAATTTATATTTATATACTAATGGCCCTATCAAAAGAAGAAGCTTGCTTGATGAACCTTCATTAAGAGACTACTGTTTAGATCACTGCATGTGGCACGTCGTTGCTCATCCTTTTTATAATTGGACCCCTCGCGTACCTTTTATACGTAATTGTGAATTTGTAAATAGTTATATTAATTTAACTAATCAAAATGTTATTAATGAAGTTATGAACACTCTAGAAGTAACCGGTTGCTCAACTTCTATAGATGTACCTGGTATATTAGGCTTATTTAATAACATAAAATTACAACAGCATAGAGCTGGAGTCATGTTTTCTGGTTGTACTTCTTTTGATAGATTAAGTTTAACTTTAAGAGCTCCTATTTATTATCTATTAGAGCATTATTATTTAAGTCCTGCAGAAATTGAAGCTATAGAAAATGCTCCTTATTTTACAAACGAAGAAGCATATCCAGAAAATATTTATGCTCTTGATGATGTCAAAACCTTTGGAAAACGTCATCTAATAAGCGATAAAGCCGGAATTGGAGATATGAGATTCGATGCTTTATTAAAAGTATATGATAATGATATTTTAGGCGTATGGTTTGGTTTAGCTGCTACGTTTCCCACAGCTGGCAATTTCATCAAAGGAGTTCTAGGAACAAAACATAGACATTCAAATAAGATTCCTGAGTTTAATATTAAAAAATTATTTGATTTATATTTATGCCCAAGTACTACAGAAGGAATTCGAGAAGCTGGAAATATAATATCAGAAATAACAACAGAATTTTTAGTAGGAATATTGGATAGATTATCAACTATTTTAATAAACACTCCTTTAGGTAATGGAGGCCATTTTGGAATAGGGCCTCACCTTGATATAGCATTGAAATTCAACAATCATTGGTTACTTCATACCTATGGAGCATTTCAGGGTTTTGCAAGTAAATATGAAGTAAAATATTTCTTAACCAGAAAATGCAATGAAGATTTTAATAGAGATTATAGAGATGAAGCAACGGCAGAAGAGAACTTGAGATTCTTAAATGACCAAATTATTCATACTTTTTATCCCACACCCATTAAAATCAATGTACATCCAAGATTTGATCTAAGAGTTGCTGAATCTCTTGAATGTGATTATGCAAAATGGCATGGATTAATAGGACTTGACTACTGGTATCAAGCAAAAGCAAAATTTGGTTGTGTATCAAAATTAAAAGATCGATTTTTTATTGAAAAAAATATAGATTTTTCAGCTCAGCAGTTAAAAGTTTTCTTAAATTTTGGATATAGAAGTATAACATTATGCGATAAAGTCTTTTGGGATCTAGAGTTTACCGGTGACAAAGATATTTGGAGTAATAATGTTGGGTCATCTTTAACAGTAGCGTTTAGACTAACGCTAGATTTTTAGTAAAATATTTTACTAAAATACCAAGTAATTATTAAACAAAGTAAAAGTTAATTAAAACTTGTAAAGGATAAAATGAAAAAAACAATAAAATGTTTATTATTAGCAGTAGTTATCTTTAATAATAAAATATTGTTAGCAGATAAATTAATGAAACTTGAAAATCAATTACTTCATAAAGTCGACGGAGTAAAAGGCATGATGGATGAGACAGCCATTTATAAAATGTCCGTATTATGCAAGAAGACAAATATATTTCAATATGGTAAAATAGATAAAAAGACTAAAGATCGAAATCCACAACATGAATTTCAATCAAATCTTTATACTCTTAAAGAACTAGTAGAAATAGAGGAAAAATTAAAACTTGAGAAAAATATTAATACTCAGGAATATAAACAAAAAGTAGAAGAGCTAAATATATTAAAAGAGAAGTTAAAAGATGAAATGATGTCTATTTTAAAACCTTTTTTAATAGATGCAAGAGGATCTTATGCTTTAATGGTAGCACTTATTCAAGAATCTTGCCAAAAAAGAAATAGACCAGATAGTGAAATGTTAAAATGGGACCCTAAAAATGAAGAAGTCTCATTTAAAAAACGCATAACTTCATTAAAAAGTTTAGATACTTTTTGCACTGATCTAGTTAATTTACAAAAAGATATAGTTTATAGCTGTCCAAAAGCAACATCAATGTATGAAAAATGGCTTAAGTCTCAAAGGAAAAAATAGTTAAATTCTCATAATGCAAAATTTAGATCAAATAACAGGAACGGTAGAACGCTTTTTATTTCAGGATAATGAAAGTGGATTTACTATTTTTGTAATTCAAAATAAACAAACTCAAATTACAGTCAGTGGTTATACCCCTAACATAAAAATAGGTCAAGAAGTAAAAATCACTGGCTCCTTTATAGTACATCCTAAATTCGGCAAGCAATTCAAAGCACAAGAATGTATAAGTACTATGCCAAATAGTTTATCAGGCATAAAAAAATATTTAGGATCAGGGATTATAAAGGGTATAGGGCCCGCTTATGCTGATAAATTAGTAAATTACTTTGGACAAAACATTTTAGAAGTAATCGACAAAAATCCAACTAGATTGCAAGAAGTTAATGGAATCGGCCCTAAAAAAATAGAAAAAATCGTATCAGCCTGGCAAGAACAAAAAGAAATTGCTAACATTATAGTTTTTTTGCAAGAAAAAAATATTTCTTGTAATATTGCCGTCAAAATATATAAAAAGTATAAACAAGAAGCAATTGCCATATTAAGTGACAATCCTTATAGATTAGCCGATGAAATTTGGGGCATAGGTTTTAAAACAGCTGATGAAATTGCTCAAAAATTAGGATTCGATTTACTAAGAAAAGAAAGAATCGCGGCAGGAATAAATTATACTATAACTACAGCAACTCAACAGGGTCATCTTTATATAGAAATAGAAGAACTCAAAGAGAAAACTATTACTTTATTAAATCTTGAGCATATAGATAATAATCAAGAAAATATTAAACAAATTCTTAAACAAGCATTTTATTATTTATACGAAAAAGACAAGATAAAAGTTATTAATTACAATAATCAAAATTTAATTACTTTATCTCAATATTTTTTTACTGAAAAAAACGTATCTGATAAGATTAAGAATATAATTAATTATAAATCTAAATTAAATTTTGATATAGACAAAATATACCAAAAATTGAGAACAAGTAATGAAAGTTCAAAAAATAATATAGAATTAAATGAACAACAACAATTAGGTATAATGGGTTCCTTTAAAAACAAAGTAACCGTCATAACCGGAGGTCCAGGAACCGGAAAAACCACCCTAATTAAAAAATTACTTGAATTATTAGAATCAGAAAACGTTAATTATAAATTAGCAGCACCTACCGGTAGAGCTACTAAACGCATGATAGAAGGCACAGGGCGGTATGCAACCACTATTCATAGGTTGCTTGATTTTGATGTAAGTATAATGAATTTCAAACATAATGAAAATAATACTTTAAACTTAGACTTTTTAATTATTGATGAAGCATCTATGATAGATATATTTTTGGCAAATGCTATATTAAAGGCTATACCATATAACGCTCATATCGTATTTATTGGAGATGTCGATCAGTTACCTTCAGTAGGACCAGGAAACGTTCTTAATGATCTAATTTCAAGTCAAAAAATAGCAGTAACTAGATTAACTCAAATATTTAGACAAGCACAAGATAGCTTAATAGTTATTAATGCTCATAAAATAAATAATGGTCAATATCCAGTAAGTAATATAGAAAACTCAAAGAATGACTTTATTTTTATAAAAGAAGAAGATCCTGAGAATATCACTAGTCACCTTAAAAAAATCCTATTCATAACTTTAAAAAAATATAATATAGCCATTGATGATTCTATAGTCTTGACGCCAATGAATAGAGGAACTATAGGCACCTACTCATTAAACAGTATATTGCAAGAAATGTTAAATCCTAATAATACTATAACTACCCCTGGGGCTCATAAATTTAAAGTTAATGATAAAGTTATGCAAATTAGAAATAATTACGATAAAAAAGTTTATAATGGTGACATTGGCAAAATAGAAGCTATAGATCTTGAAGAAAGGCAAATAAAAGTTAATTTTTCAGATAATATAGTTTTATATGAATTTGAAGAACTAGATGAGCTTGTACTTGCTTATTCAATATCTATTCACAAAAGCCAAGGGTCTGAGTACTCCTGTGTAATTGTGCCTATATTTACGCAACACTTTATGCTTCTTCAAAAAAATCTAATCTATACAGCTCTAACACGAGCAAAAAAATTATGTATATTTATAGGACAAACTAAAGCTCTTGCTATTGCTTTGAAAAATAATAAGACTATAAAAAGAGTAACTTTATTGAAAGAATTGTTAACAGACGATTTACAAATCGATTAACTTTTTTTTAAACTGATAAATAATTATTAACATTTTCCTTACACCAATAGTAGAATTTTTAAAATTATTTTTAAAAATATTTTATTCTTGCAATAAAATCAATTTTTTTAATATAATGTAATAAAGTAAGAAAATAATAAAATTAAAGAAAAATATGAGTTAAAAAAGGAGAGGATAATGGTAAAAAATCCAAGAGAAAATGGCGTGCATCAAAGAACAACTGAAAATGGTTTGGCTCATGACGAAGAAATAAGAGCTAATATGAGAGCAAATAGAGAAACTAATCCACAAAGCAGTCAAGCTTCTCATCAATTAGCTACAATAAGTAATGAAGAAGTAAAAGGTTTAGGGTTATTAGGGGCAGGATCACTATTATTTGTTTATACTTTAGGATTCTTTCCAGCATTAAATTGGGTGGTCATGGCTGCTGCAGTAGCTCTTGCATTTTATGGTGCACGTTCTGCTCATGTATGGGATAGAATCTCTCAAGGGTATGAATACTTAAAAAGTTTATGGGATAAAAACGTAAAGTAGTATAATAAATTAAAAAGAAGTGTGATATCACACTTCTTTTTAATTTAGATAACAAAACTACCCAAAGCTTTAAATATAATATAAAATAGATATAGTAACGTTTTATATTAAAGTACATTAAAATTATGATATCTACAGTATTATCTGTTCAAAATCTTACAAAAAAATTCTCTCAAAAAAAATATTTTTGGCAGTTTTATAAAAATAACCAGTATAAAACAATTGTTGATAATATCTCTTTTGATCTAAAGGAAGGCGAAATAATAGGCTTGATTGGTCCTAATGGAGCAGGTAAAACAACAGTAATACAAATGCTTTTAAGTATATTAACACCTACCTCAGGAAATATTAAGTATTTTTCAAAAGAATTCACCAAATCAAGATCAAAAATATTAAAATATATATCATTTGCAAGTAATTATATTAACTTACCTCATAAGTTAACTATTGAAGAAAGCATGAATATATACTTAAAATTATATGATGCAAATACTGAAATGAAAACTCAAAAATTAGATGAATACTTAAAGATATTTAATTTGTTTAATTATAAAGAAAAGAAAATAGGAATACTTTCATCGGGACAGATATTGAAACTTATGATAATTAAAGCCTTTATAACCGATCCTAAAATAGTTCTACTTGATGAACCTACTGCGGCTTTAGACCCGGATTCGGCACAACTTGTTAGAAACTTTATATTGCAAAAACAAAGTCAAGAGAATATATCTATAATATTAACATCACATAATATGGAAGAAATATCTCAGATGTGCCAAAGAGTATTAGTTCTTAAAAAAGGTAAAATAATAGCAAATGAATCTCCGGAAAATTTAATCAATGCTCAAGATTTAAATGTAAGCCTAATAAAAGATAATATAGAAAATACAAAAAAAATAGAAGAGATAGCTTTAAAAAATAATTTTGATTATCAAATAAAGAATCAACAAATAATGTTGAAAGTAAAAAAATCGAAACTAAATCAAGTTATAAACGACTTAGAAAGATTTAATATAACTTACTGTGATTTAAATATAAATAAACCCTCTTTAAACGATTATTTTTTATCTTTATAATATGAATTTTAATAGAATCTATGCAATAATATTGCGTTATTTATACGCTGAACCTATCCTAAATAGGATATTTAAAATATCTTATTGGAATATTTTAAATATAGTAATTTGGGGAACTACAAGTAAATGGATACAAACACAGACTAATAACCCTGAGCTAGGCCTAATTATATTAACAGGACTTGCATTTTGGCAAATAGTCTTTCGTGTTAATATAGAAACTGCTAAAAATCTTTCTCAAGAACTAAATGACAAAAACTTAGTTAATCTATTTTCTTCCCCATTAAATTTATCAGAGTGGATCTGTGCAATATCGATATTAAATTTAATCGAAACTATTTTAGTAATTTTAATTGGCTCCATTTTAATAAAAATAACTTATTCAATTAATATAATGAAATTAGGTTGGATAGTTATTCCATCTACTATTTTACTTTGGATATCTGGATTATTTATCGGATTTTTAATTTGCTCAATATTAATAAGAGCAGGTAAAAGAGTACAAGACTTAATATATTCTTTAGGTTATATTTTTGCTCCATTTAGCGCTATATATTATCCTGCTTACATGATGCCTGAATGGGTAAAGTATATATCAATATTTCTACCAACTACCTATGTTTTTGAAAATATAAGATATATTATAAGCAATGGTCAATCAAATTTTAATCTAATTATTAAAAGCTTAATGTTAAATATTATATATTTAACATTATCTATTATCATCTTTAATTTTATGTTTAAAAGCAGTAAAGCTCGGGGTCTTTTAAGTTTAGAATGAAAAACCACATAAAGTAATATAATAAAGTTAATTAGTAGTTTTGTTTTTAATCTTGTAAAATAATGATAGTATAAATAACATTATTAAATTTTTATTTTATGTTTTTGAGAAATCTATGTTAAAGAAATTACCTATAGACGTTAGTTCTTTTGAAATTATGATTAAAGATAATTATTTATATATTGATAAGACTCAATATATTTACAATATCTTTATAGAGGGTAGTAGGTTTTATTTTTTATCTCGTCCTCGACGCTTTGGTAAATCTCTTTTAGTATCAACTTTAAAAGAATTATTTTCAGGCAATAAAGAACTTTTTAAAGGGCTATGGATATATAATAGTAATTACGAATGGCACGAATATCCGGTTATTCATTTAGACTTGTCTCAAATTCCTCATCTAACTGCTCAAGAATTAAGAAAAAATCTTAATAATGAATTAAATATAATTGCTACAAATTACAATATTAACTTAAAATATAATGATACTCCAGAATCTTCTTTAAAAGAACTAATTGCAAATTTATCTAAAATAAATAAAGTAGTAATATTAATAGACGAATATGATAAACCTATACTTGATCATATTAATAATATAGAAGAAGCTGAAAGACAAAGAGAGATCTTAAGAAGTTTTTATGGTATCATTAAAGGTCAAGATGCTAATTTAAGAACAGTTCTTTTAACTGGAGTAACTAGATTTGCAAGAACTTCTATATTCTCAGGTCTTAATAACCTAAATGATATTACCCTTAAACCTGAAGCTGCTCAATTACTTGGTTATACTCAAGATGAGTTACTTAAATATTTTACACCCTATATTGAAAACTTTGCTAATAAGTTAAATATATCAAATCAAGATTTATTATCAGATCTTAAAAAATATTATAATGGTTATAGATTTTCTAAGTTAGATTTAAAAGTTTATAATCCATTTTCAGTTCTTTATAGTCTAAATGATCAAGAAATTATAAATTACTGGTTTAAATCTGGAACTCCTACTTTTTTAATTCATTTAGTTTCAAATCAATATTACTCTTTAGAAACTTTAAATCAAGTTGAACTTAGCATAAATAATCTAGATAACTTTGATATAGAAGATATAGAACTTGTAACTCTGTTATTTCAAACCGGTTATTTAACTATTTCTGATTATAATCAAGTAACTCATAAAGTTAAATTAAACTTTCCTAATTATGAAGTAGAATATTCATTTACTAACTTTTTGGTTAAAGCTTTATCAAAAGTAAGTCAAAATAAATTAAGTCTGTTAAGCTCTCAATTAATAAAAGCCTTAGAAAATAATAATATTCCTGAATTCTGCTGCAAATTAGAAATACTTTTTTCAAGTATTCCTTATTCAATAATAGCAGCGGAAAAAGAAAGTTATTACCATGCACTATTACAATTCTTATTCAGTTTACTTTCTTTAGAATCTCAATCAGAGATTTTAACAAACAATGGAAGAATAGATTTAGCTCTTGAGACCAAAGAGTATATTTATATCTTTGAATTTAAGCTAAATAAATCAGCACAAATAGCTCTTGAACAAATAAAGGATAAAAAATATTATCATAGGTTTTTAGATAAAAATAAAAAAATAGTACTTGTTGGTCTAAATTTTATAAATAGTAAAGATACAACAGAGCTTGATTTTATAACAGAATATATTTAACTTAAGCTTTTTTATTAGTTAGAATAAGTTTTTAAGTATTAATCAGATTATCAAATTCAGATTAAAAATAGACCATTCGTTTTACCAACAATTCAGCATTACAATATCGTTTTCTTGGAATATTTAACATAAATTCTTGAGAGGAATTATTAATAAAACCAGCTCTGACTGAATTATTAACTAAGCTAATTAACGAAGGTAATCTTGAAAGAAAGGGTTTATAAAGAAAATGCATATGCTGTAAATTTCTTCTATCATACAATACTCTTCTTTGAACTAATTTAGGACATGGTCTAAAAGTTCTTTGAGAAAAAAAAGGAACAGTTTTTCCAGTATATTCAATATGCCTTCTAGTATCGCTATATAAATATTGAGGATCTCTAGTTTGTGTTCTATCTCCAGTAGAGTAAAAAGAAAAAATTTTTTTAAATATATTAGAGTTAATGTGGTCTTCAGTTAAAGCAATTACTGGACAGGCAAGTAAAATAAGCTCATCAACTTTGAATCTATAATCTCTTAACTCTTTAGCAACTTGAGCTAAATTTAAAGCAACATTACCACCATGACTATGAGCAATAATCCTAATAGGGCAGTTAAAGTGCTTAATACTCTCATAAAGCAAATAAGCTGCCTTTTCACGCGACTTAGGCAAAATTCCTCCTGACCATCCAAAAAAATAAAAATTATCTAAAGGAAATCTTTCAGGATCTGCTTGATTTAAAATATAAGCAATACGTCCGTGTAAAAATCTGTTACCTTGTTCAATAGCTGATACCAAGCCTAAAGGAAGATCAAAAGTCCTAATCAAAAAATTTACACCAGGGTATAATGTTCCGTGAAGAAATATCGTTATAGGCTTATTGTAATTAACAGAATAAGCATATTGATAAAAAATAAAATATAACGATAGGAAAATAAATAATATTTTTTTCATGATAAATATTAGATTCTATAAAAGTTAAACTTAGTTAAATTTTATAGAATCTATTGCTTAAAAATCAAGAAATTATTTCATATCATGAATAATTTCTTGATTTATTATAACTTAATATTAACAATAAAATTTTAATCACTGAAGAAGTACAATAGATCTATCTAAAGAAAACTTAAAAATTTAAATTAATAAAATTAACTTTTCGGATTTTTGTTTTACAGTTTTTAATGTAAATCATAGCATTTACTAATTAAATTTCACAGACCTTAAATTATATAAAATTAATTAATCGTTTTAATATTGTAAAGAATGTATTAATATTATAAATGATTATTAAATTATTATTTATCATTTTGAGAAACTTATGTTAAAAAAATTACCTATAGATGTCAGTTCTTTTGAAATTATGAGTAAAGATAATTATTTATATATCGATAAAACTCAAGATATTTATAATATTTTTATAGCAGGTAGTAGGTTTTATTTCTTATCACGGCCAAGAAGATTTGGCAAGTCGCTATTAGTCTCAACTTTAAAAGAACTATTTTCAGGCAAAAAAGAATTATTTAAAGATTTGTGGATATACAATAGTGATTATGATTGGCAAAATTATCCTGTTATTCATTTAGATTTTTCAGTTATTGCTCACAGATCTTCAGATCAATTGGAAAAAAATCTAATTAAGCATATTAATAATATTGCTCAACATTATAATGTTAATATTAGTCAAGATCAAAATCCAGAAGGAGCATTTTATGATCTTATTCAAGAATTATCTAAAATAAATAAAGTAGTAATTTTAATAGACGAATATGATAAACCTATACTTGATCATATTAATAACATAGAAGAAGCTGAAAAACAAAGAGAATTTTTAAGAAGTTTTTATGGCATTATTAAAGGTCAAGACGTTAATTTAAGAACAGTTCTTTTAACCGGAGTTACTAGATTTGCAAAAACCTCGATATTTTCTGGTCTTAATAATTTAAATGATATTTCTTTAAAACCAGAAGCTGCTCAATTACTTGGTTATACTCAAGATGAGTTACTAAAATATTTTACTCCATACATTGAAAATTTTGCCAAGAAGTTAAATATATCTAATCAAGATTTATTAAAAGAATTGAAAAGTTGGTACAACGGATACAGATTTTCTAAAATAGATTTAAAAGTTTATAATCCATTTTCAATACTTTATAGCTTAAATGACCAAGAAATCACAAATTATTGGTTTACATCAGGAACTCCTACTTTTTTGATCCACTTGGTTTCAAATCAATATTACTCTTTAGAAACTTTAGATCAAGTTGAACTCAACCTAAATAATCTAGATAACTTTGATATAGAAGATACAGAGCTTGTAACATTATTATTTCAAACCGGTTATTTAACTATTTCTGATTATAATCAAACAATTCATAAAGTTAAATTAAACTTTCCTAATTATGAAGTAGAATATTCATTTACTAACTTTTTGGTTAAAGCTTTATCAAAAGTAAGTCAAAATAAATTAAGTCTGTTAAGCTCTCAATTAATAAAAGCCTTAGAAAATAATAATATTCCTGAATTCTGCTGCAAATTAGAGATATTATTTTCAAGTATTCCTTATTCAATAATATCAGCGGAAAAAGAAAGTTATTACCATGCACTATTACAATTCTTATTCAGTTTACTTTCTTTAGAATCTCAATCAGAGATTTTAACAAACAATGGAAGAATAGATTTAGCTCTTGAAACCAAAGAGTATATTTATATCTTTGAATTTAAGCTAAATAAATCAGCACAAATAGCTCTTGAACAAATAAAAGATAAAAAATATTATCATAGGTTTTTAGATAAAAATAAAAAAATAGTGCTTGTTGGTCTAAATTTTATCAATAGTAAAGATAAAACTGAGCTCAATTTTATAACAGAAAACATTAATAAATGGTAAAAAGAATTGCTTAACACATAATAAAAAACAAAATTATAAATACTGAGAATTATGCTCAAAAAGTTAAACTTAGTTAAATTTTATAGAATCTATTGCTTAAAAAACAAGAAATTATTTTATATCATGAATAATTTCTGGGTTATTATCTATAAACTTTAACAAGCGAACAGGCGATGCAATTTCTATACCATTTTCCCTTAAAGTTTTAACTATAGAAAGACGTATATCAGAGGCTATTTGCCATTGTTCAAGTACTCTATCAAAACTTATATATCCTCTTACTAAAAATTGATACCCATTATCTGTAAAATTATAAAGCCAAACAATAGGAACAGGATTTTTTAATATATTAATATTATTATCAATAACTTTGAAAATTAAATTTTTCACAATTTCTGCATCTTCTTTATAGGGCACAGTGAGCAAAATATCATCAAACGCAAAATAGGTTCTTGAATAGTTCCAATTAACAACCGGTTTTGACATAACTTGGGAATTAGGAACTATAATAGTAACACTATTTTTTCTTCTTAAAATTACTGATCTTAAAGTAATATGACGAACTATACCATTAACATCATCATTAATCTTGATAAAGTCACCAATTTTAATAGGTCTTTGTATTAATATAATAAAATAACCGATCAAATCGGTAATAAGTTCTTTACCTGCAACACCAAGACCACCAAGTATTGCTAAAATATATATTATTACAGAGCCTAGACCAACACTTCTCAGACCAATTACAAAAGAAGCAATAATAATTGTATATCTCACCAAAGATATTATAGCATTTTGTATTCCTATATTTACTAAAAGTAAATCAAAAATTCTACTTAATACAAATCTATTAACAATATAAGAACCTATAATACCTCCCAAGACCCATAAGCCGACATAGGAAAAATCTAGAATACTAACAGATACATGTTTACCTGTATTAAGATCTGTATAATGATATATTTCTTTATCAAGCCAATTATATATAGTTTGAAAACCTATATTATAACCTAATATATTAGCAGCTATAATTGCGGCAAGTCCTATAAAAAATAAAAAACTCAAAATAACAAAAACCCCATATACCGTTTTAGCATGCGGAAATCGCTCTTTTATACCTTCATTGTCTGAATAGAAAAATATTGAAGTGGAAATTCTTTTAATTCTATTATGTACAGCAGAGACCACAGGTATCAAAAGTAATATAAGTAAAAACCTAGAAATAAAATAGAAGAATTGAGGGCCATATCCAAGATAAGGATTACTCATAACAATAATAAATATTAAACATACTAAAAATAGATAATAGTAGTTTTCAACTTGTTCATATATCCATTGCCAAAAACTTGTAGTACGAGGAATAAGCTTTAGGATTTGTTCTTTACTCAAGATAAATATTAAACCTATTTGAAGCGTAATAAACTGTATAGCTTGTAAAGTCATAGGAACGTCAGATTTAGAAAAAGGAGATATAATAAAAGCTTCTCTTAAAAAAAATATAAATATATTAATATATAAATCTATAGACAAAACAGTTAAAAATCGCCTTTGATATTCCTTACTAACTAAAAAATAATCTTTTTCAGTATTTTGTTTTGCAAGAAATCTAATATATTTATAAGCTAAAATAAGCCAAAATATAATAGAAAACAAGTAAAAAACTATAGAAGCATAACTGTCGATAAATTTATATCTTACTGATAAAAATCCTAATAACCATAAAAACAACCAGGATAAATTATTAACCACAAATTCAAAAGTAACTATAATAAAATTACTTATAGTATAACCTATACCATATTTAGGACTTATTAACTGAAAGAGTTTTATAAAATTACGATTATATATTTTTACAAATATAAAAGAAAATATTATGATTGCTATATTAAATAAAATTAAAGCAAATTCCGATGGATATTGCTTATAATACCTAACTAAATTGCTATAAGTTTGTTTATTAACTTTTAAGACATCCTTCCAATCCTTTTGATAAAGAAATAAGAAAAATTTATTTATATCTGGAATAAAATTCCTGAGACCTTTCCATAATATAGCTACACCAATACCCTGAGCTCTAGTTCTTAATTCTTCTATTATTATATCTATCTTTTTAATAGAAGTTTTGCGAACATTATTGATAGTATTATAAAGCTCAATCAATTGCGTAATGGATTCATTGCGTTTAGGCTCTAGATCATATCCTTCTTCTTTTAATTCATTAGTAAATTTATTATATTCGGTCTGATGATCCTTAAATACCGTATCTTTTTGATCTTTAAGCTCATTCATTCTTGACTTTATATTCTCAATAATTATGTTATTCGAATTTAAAGCACTCACTACTTCTGCTTGTCTGTCAGACGTAGTTGAAATACTTGCTTTTAAATCAGCCTTAAGTTTTTCATAATTCTTAATCTCACGAGCAATTAAATCTTCTTGAGCAAAATTAGTTAATTTACCTGTAATTAATTTGTACCAAGTATTTACTATTAAATTATCAACCTCTTTATCAGTAACTTTACTCTTTTCATTATCAATTTGAGCAACAATTTCCTCTTTACTAATATTAAGTTCGTAACTTAAATAATTAGTCAATTTACCTATTGATATTAAGTATGACCAACCCTCAATTTGATTAGGATGCAAAGACCATTCTTTAATATTATTAATATTAGATTCACTTAATTTATATTTTCTCTTGAGTTCGGTCATACGTCTCATTTGAGCATTTTTGACCAAATCTAAAGCACTGATCTTTTTTGTAGCAGATTCTTGATTTTTAGCTAATTCTTGAATTTGATTTTTAAGAGTTTCTTCAAATTTTTTTAGATCTTTTTCATCTATACATAGCTCATTTTTTACTCTTTCATATTCATCTATGATGATTTCAAGTTGTATCTTAGAAGTTCTTAGCTCAGTATCAAACAAATGTCTTTTTTGTTCTAATTCCTTTAATTTAAATTCAGCTAAATCTTTTTTATATCTAAGTAATTTTTCTTCTTCATCAAGAAGCTGTGCTTTTTGACCAACGGTAAATTTACTATCGGCTCCTTCTTCATCTGCTTTAAATTCTTTTTGTTCTTTTTTCTTCTCTTCGTACTCTTGTTTTGCTAAATTAAAATTCTTTCTAAGTTGTTCAATATCAGAAGAAACTCGTTTTATTTTTTCATCTATATTTTTAATTTTATTATCATATTGAAGTAAAATATCATTAATTTTTTGCAAATCTTCAATAGAATAAATAGATTTAGAAGCAAGCCTTAAAGATCTTGATTTAAATTCCGGATCTAATTTGAATTCTTGTAAAAGTTTTATATTATTATCTATTATATTTATTATCTGCTGATGAACATGATGAACTTCTGACAAAGTTTGAGCACTTTGATTTAAAATCATTAAGTATCTACCTGAAAATTCATCATCAAGCTCTGCCGGACTTTTAATCTTTTCTTTAAAAGAATCTATAGAACTTTTAAGAGATTCTATCTCGGGTTTTCTCAAATTATAAAGATCAATTTGATCGACTCTTCTCTTTTTTAATCCTTCTATTTCTTTATCTATTTGAGCAGAAAATGTTTTTGTTTGAGTCAACTGATCTAAATTAAATTGATCTAAATTAAACAATTTTCCTAAACTTTCTAATGACCCAAATCCATAATAAGGGAATAATAAAAATATTAGTAAAATTATATTTTTAAAACTTACTATACTTCTTAATTTCGTATTAGTTTCTATATTCATTTATATCTAACTCTTTCAAAAAGTTAATCGTTTTCAAACGATGAGAATGAGGATGCAAGTTAATACAAGATAACAACCATCGCATTAAATTAATATCTAAATTTAAATTATTTTCTATATCAATAATATTAAAATAATTTTGATCAATAAGTTTAATAAAATCTTTGTCGTAAGATAAAAAATCATCAGGATAAATACCTATCATTTTAAAAAATTTACACAAGAATATTTTTTTAACTAAACTTCTATCAAATATAATATTATATTTATAAAGATGTAAAATCAAATCAAAAACTTGAGATATATTTGCACTATAATTTATAGGTAAAAAATAATAACATAACTCAAGAACATGGTGGAAAAAATATAAATTATGAAGTTGATGGTTGGGAATATCCAAAATATCAATATTAGAAATGATGTGTTGATTATAATATTCTTTTAAATTATAAGAAATATAAGCACCATTGACTAGTCTCAGTGATAGTTTATTATATTTTAATATACAACTTATCTTACCCAATTTTGAATCAAGTATATACAGCTTATCATAAAGATTAGCCCTTAAAACTATACCATAACTTGAAAATATTATCTTTTCCATTAATGTCTTTACATATTCAAAAATTATTTTTGTTTTCTATTTTATTATAACAAATATTCAATATATTTCCAGATATCTATTAATTTAATTATAAAATAACCAATTTTATCAATATACACGAAAGTTAAAGTGCAAAGTTTAAGTTTTTTACAATTTGAAAAATATATGTTATTATTATAGTGTAATTAAGTAAATACATAAAAATATAAATTAATAATTACAGAACTTTGAGGTCAAAATGATAAAAATAATAAATAAATTTAATAAGATATTAATTATCACATTAAGTATGATAATTAATACAACTAATACTATGCATAAAATAGTGGATGCCTTAAGAGATAATAATCTAACAAGTATCGATGCTATGAAAAAATCAGGAGTTGAAGATATAAATGCAAAAAAAATAATAGCTTTTGCAAACCTCCTATTTTATCAAAAACTACAAATAGAGGCCTTAAAAGCTATATTGCCTTATACTCAAGAACTTATAAATACCGCATTACCATCACAACCGGTCTATTTACATATTAATATGAATGCCAAGTATCCTGATGATTACATAGTAATTAACGTAAATACTCAAGAAGCTCATGAAATGTATGATAAAAGTATATTAATGACCAGTAAAGTAAATGCCGTTAAAAACTTTGCAAAAAAATGTGAATTAAAATTACAATATTTTAACTACTTCGATGCACTTTTGAAAAATGGTAATTTATCAGGAGATATAAAACTCATTGCTATAGAAAATAAACATTATTTTACAAAATCAATTATCAATAACAGCATAGGTGGACCCGATTTAATAGCAAAACCATTAATTGAATTAGTCACTTACCTTGCACCAAACCACTTTCTTAAATCAAATTATTTACTTGATTTAAAAGCAGCTACCTTAGATGCTTCAATAAAAGGCAAAAGCTTTGAACTTATAGAATCATGGCTTACTAAAACAGGATACTTAGAAGATATAGTAAAATTTATGCCAGATTTATTACCTATGTGTCAAGCAGTAAATGAGATACATAACTTGTTTAACTTTTTACCTAAATCTCAAGTATTTAACTTAAAACAAGCAACTGACTTACATACTGCAATATTAAAAACTGTTGAAGAATATGAACCTAAACAAGAAAAGTATGATTTATTATACGAACAAATAATATCAGATATCAATAACATTATTAAAAATAGCAAATTTAATGCTAAAGAAAAAATAGTTTATAAATTAGCATTGACTAAGTTTTTATTAAATTTCTCTTCTTATGAATATAAGAATTTGCCTTTAAGTTTAAATAATAAAGAAACTAAAGCAATATTAGAAGAGTTTATAGGTGTAAAATTAGCAGATAATAAATCACCAATAATAAACCAAACCGCTTCAACAAAAAAACCAAAGAAAACTCAAGTTATTCAGCAAGTTTCTAAGAGCAAAAAGGAAAAACAGCAACGTGCTAAAAAAACTGCTGCTAAAGTTGAACGTAAAAAACAACAAAGATTAGAACAAGAAAAATTAGAACAAGAAAAAGCTTTAAAATTACAAGAAGAACAAGAACGTTGTGAACAAAAAAGATTAAAAAAACTTCAAGCAGAAATAGAGCTCAAGGATTTTCTTTATAATCAATATTATCAATATCAGCCTACTTACGCTTCACGCGTAATAGAATGGTTCGAAAGAGAATTTACTCAAGAAGAACTATTAAGCGATAGAGAAAAAGAATATAATAAATCTATTTTATATCATACCTATTCACCTTTAGTAGATCTCTTTATTCAAAAATATGGTAAAAAAGAAAGCTATAATAACTTAAAAGATCAAAGACTAGATACAAGATACTATATGTTTGGCATAATCAAATATATCAATGGCGAAATTATGGACGTAGCATTTGAGCATACTCTTAGCATTATAGATGGGATATGTTATCATAGAGGATTTATTAAAGATATAATATCTCCTATAACTGTAAATAAAAAACAGAATATACTAAAAAGTATAAGTAACATGAAAATCCATAAGTTAGACTTAATTATAAATAATAGAACCTATACTAATCAGGAATATAAAGAAACTAAAGATTTCATAATAGTTAAAGATACTAAAAATCAAGTAGATCTTATATTATTAAAACCATAAAATATAAATGGTCAAGCATTATTTGCTTGACCTATAAGATCCATCAACATCTTAAAGTTATTTAATAATAAGTAATTTAAAGGAACATAAATGAAAATAAATAAATTCTATAACAAGAGCATATGGGTTTTATGGGCCATTATTATTTTCGCTCCTATAAATAACATTTATTCTATGCAGAGAGTAGAAAATATAATTAAAAACACTCAACATCTAGCAGCATTTGTTAAATTAAAAAAAGCAGGAATCAATGATATTAATTTGCAGAAACTTACAGTTATTGCAAATCTTCTATTTTATCAAAAACTACAATTAAACGCTTTAAGATGGACTTTACCTTTATTTCAGGAAATAATCGATACCTCTAGTGATAAAGAAATAGTATACTCAAGAGAAAGCTCTACAGCAGTTACTAATTCAGACAAAATAGTAATTCCTATAGAATCAAATTGTACAAAGGTACTTCATGACTATCTTAAACAAAAAATCAAAAAAATAGAAAGTACTAACAACTTTGAAGTAGGAAATAATATAACCTTAGAAACTATAGAATATTTAAATCGTTTGATTAAAAGTAATACAGATGAAACTTTGATTTGTATGGCAAAAGATTTTAAAAATTACTTTTACAAGTTAATAGCATCAAATACTTTGGGATATTATAATGCCTTTACAGCTCCATTAATTGAGTTAATTCTATATATAGATCCGGATAAGATATTATTAATGCAAAAAGATCATCAACCCAATACTGATAGTATATGTTGTCAGGAATGCTTAAGAGAAAAAGCCGAAATTGCTCACAGCAATAATAATAGTTATGAACTTATAGAAAAATGGCTAACAAAAGCTGACTTAATTAGTGACATAGATAAAATTATGCCCGAACTATTAGAAATATGCAAAAAAACAAACGATATCCATATTAGATTTAAATCTATTTCTAAATCAAATTCATCACAAAAAATAGAGCATATATCAGAATTACGTGATCAAATAGTAAGTACTATAGCAATATTTCAAGAGCGTCAAAGTGAACTAGATCAACTATACAAAGACATAATGGATTTGGCAACTTATATAGTAAAAAATAGTAAACTAAATGTAAAAGAAAAATCTCAATACAAAAAGATAATAACGAAATTTTTATTAAACTTTGATAACTTTTGCTATTCTGATTTGCCTTCAAGTATAGATGATAATAATCCTGATTTTATAAAAATGAATGAAAGTATTTTAGGATTAAAAAATCCTGAGGCACCAAGTGTTCAAGAAAAAAAAGAAGGTTTAAACAAAAACCAAAATAAAAAAAGTATACAGATAAGTAGTAAGCAATTAACTAAAGCAAAACAAGAGCAATTAAAGCGCTCTAAAAAAATAGCTGCTAAAGTTGAAAGAAAAAAGCTAGAGAAACTTCATCAAGAGAAAATCAAACAAGAACAAATTCTACAAGAAAGTTTAAGACAAGAAAAGATAGAACAAGAACGTTTAGAACAAATTAAGATAGAGCAAGAACACCAAAAGTATCTTGATGAAGAATTTTACAAATTTCAACCTATATATGATTCAAGAATAATACAATGGCTTTATAAAGAGTTTACTCAAGAAGAACTATTAAATGATAAAGATACAGAACATAATAAATCTATTTTATATCATACCTATTCGCCTTTAGTTGATCTATTTGTTCAAAAGTACGGTAGACAAGAGACTTTTATTAATAAAGATCAAAGATCAGACATACGATATTATATGTTAGGGATAATCAAAACTCAGCATGGTGATAATATTAATGTAAGATTTGATCATACTTGTAGCTCACTCGATAAATTATGTTATCATAGAGGATTTTTAAAAGATATAGTGCTTTTTATTTCCACAAATAATAAAAAAAATCTGTTTAAAAAATTAAAAACTAAAAAATTAATTATAAAAATAAACGATAATATATACAGAGAACAAGAATATCAAGAAAATAATAATATCATTCTAATTAAAGATCCAATAAATCAAGTAGAGCTTATATTGATTAAGAATTGGGATCTACTCTCTTAAGAAAACTAAGCACATAGCCATCAAATATTATAAAAATTACTATAATTTTACAATTTGAAAAATAAATTGTAAAATTATAGTATAAAGACGATTTTAAATTTAAATAAATATTTTAGGTGAATAATATGGACGTTAAAATTATAAATAGATTTTTAAAATCTATATTACTAATGTTGAGTATCCTTAATTTTAATATTAATTACTCCATGACAAAAACAAATAGATTAGATGATATAAAAACCAAAGTAATGAAAAATATTGAAGAGAAATTAAAAGGATTAGGACTAGAAAATATCCCTAGCAGTAATCATCTGAATTTAATTTTAAATCTATTATTTTATCAAAAATGTATAATTAATACTTTAAAATTCTTAGAACCTATATCTAGCCAGTTAATAGATCATTCAAGCCAAGATATTAAAATTACTGCCTATATCTTTCAAACACTAAAAACTGTATCTGCTAAACATGAGGAAAAATTTAAAGATAAAGGTATCAAAGTACTAAGAACAGAAGAAGATATAGAAGAAGCTAAAGCTTTAGTGGACTTACCAAATGTAGAAACAGTTATACTTGAAACACCTGAACAGATTTCTTCTCTTTTTAAATGTCTTACAGAAAGAGATGTTCTAGATTCAGATCTAATCAAAGAACAATTAAATAATTATTATTATTGGAACAATCTTTATAATTTAAATAAAGATTATACAATTAAAGCTATTATGAATAACGAAATACATCGCTATTTGAAGATAATCTTATATAGACTACTGTCAAAAAATTTATTTTTAAATTACGGATATATAAATATAATAGCTAACTTCTATTTCTATTTAACCGTTACTGACGATAGCATTAAAGAAAAAGAATTAGAAGATATATTAAATGATGAAGAAAGTGCACTTAAAAATGGAACTTTTGCTGAATTTATAGAAAGAATTTTAGATAAAATCAATATCAAAGATCAAATCAAAAACACTATACCTGATTTTATACCTCTATTAACAGAATTTAATAAATTATCTAGATTAATGAAACATCTCATTATAAAAACAGAATTTCAAGGGCATAAGCCTTTTGATATCAACACTAGCATCTATATAAATAATTCAATTAAAAAGTTAATTACTCAGTTTGAAGGCAATCAAAAAGATTATGAAAAGTTATATGAAAATGTAATGAATTTAAAAGATGATATAATAAAATATTGTGATAATAAAACTAAATCAGATTGTAATAGCAGCTATACAGCAATTAGATTTTCTTCTGGAACTCCAGATAAAAAATCTAAAACATTACCAAGCTCTATTGAAGATAATAATGAAGAGTTTAAACAAATTTTCAACCATTTTTTAAATATAAAAATAAATACACAATCTGAGACTCAAGCAAACAATGCACCCATTCAGGATAATTGGTTAGATTTTTTAACAAAGAATAATAAATCAAAAGGTAATATACAAAAACAAAAGAAAAAGAAAAGTTCTCGAAGAAGACCTCATAAAAAACAAAACGTAAAATCTGAAGAAGAATTAGAAGATAGTACCAGTAATACTCAAGAAGTAAATAAATTTAATATAGAAGATCTATATTACGAAGTTCCTAAATATGCTTCAAGAATACTTGAATGGTTTGATAAAGATTCTGTAAAGGACAAAAATTATTATTCAATATTATATCATACCTATTGTCCTATTGTTGATCTCATAATTAAAAAGTACGGAAAAGTAAAACTAAGAATTAACCGAACAACTAACAATCAAGATAAAGCATACTATCTTTTGGGATTAGTAAAGTATCCAAATGGAAATGTTCAAAGCGCAGTATTTGTCAATTGCTATGACAAAAATGGAACTCTATATCATAGAGGAATAGAAACTAACAATAGCCAAGAAATATACCAGCAATTGGCCAATAAAGATATAAGCTTTAATATTCCACTTTCAAATATAACACAAAATCTAAACCGTAGAAGGTTTATATTCAAAGAGGATTACAAAAAGATATATCATGATACATCTTTTGAAGAAAATGAACTATGTATATATGTAAAAGATAATCAAAATAACGCAACTTTAATATTATTTAAATAAAAGCTACGGAATAAAAAAATGAAAAAAAATACTAATAAATTTTATAAATTATTATTAATCATAACTTCGCTTATATTAAACGTTGATTATTGTAATTCTATGAAAAAAGATAAAACAACTAATCAGCAAGAAAGAGAAAAACTTCAAGAATTAGGTATAAATAATGTTAGTGAAATACATAAGCTGTATGTAATTGCAAATTTAATTCTATATCAAAAGGCAGTAATACATCTTCTAAAAAGTTGTATTCCTATA